>DOTC01000163.1 GCA_003513855.1 Deltaproteobacteria bacterium
TCGACGGCGCAGTTGATCTCGTCGAGCACGACGATGTCGGCTTTTCTGTCGAGAATCGTCTTTTTCGCGAGCTCCCATCCCCCCTGCGCGAGGCGGATGTCCTCGGGGTCCGGCTTCTCCCGGCTCACGAAGGTGTCCCTCCCCGCCTGGTGGATCTCGACGAAGGGGGAAAGCATTTTCATCCCCTTGAGTTCCCCGTAATCGATACACCCCTTCATGAACTGGATGATCACGGTCCGAAGGCCGTGACCGGCCGCCCGGACGGCCAGTCCCAGGGAAGCCGTCGTCTTCCCCTTGCCGTTTCCGGTGTACACCTGGATGTATCCCTTCCCGATGGCTCCCGTTTTCATCGGGATCCCTCCCGCAGCAGGTCCCTTGCGATGATGACCCGCTGGATCTCGGAGGTTCCCTCGTAGATCGACGTGACCTTGACGTCCCGCAGATGCCGTTCGACCGGGTACTCGCGGATGTACCCGTACCCGCCGTGGATCTGGGCCGCCCGGTGACAGGCGCGGTACGCCGCCTCTGTGGCGAAGACCTTCGCGATCGATGCCTCGCGGGTGAAGGGCTTTCCCGTTTCCTGGCGATATGCGGCGCGAAGCGCGAGAAGTTCCGCGGCGTCCAGGTCGGTGGCGGAATCGGCCACCATCCCCTGGATTGCCTGGAACTCCGAGAGGGGCCGGCCGAACTGTTTCCTCTCCCGGGCGAAAGAGATCGCCGCATCGAGTGCGGCGCGGGCGATTCCGACCGACTGCGACGCGATCCCGACCCGGCCCCCGTCCAGCGCGGTCATGGCGATCCGGAACCCCTCCCCTTCGTTTCCCAGCAGGTTCCCCTTCGGGATCCGGCAGTCGTCGAAGGAGAGGGAAACGGTGTTGGACCCCTTGAGCCCCATCTTCCGCTCCGGCTTTCCGGCGAACCATCCCCGCGTCTGCGGCTCGACGAGGAAGGCGCTGATCCTCTTTTTCGGCTCTTTCCGCGTGACGGCCATGACGATGGTCACGCATGCGCAGGTGCCGTTGGTGATGAATGCCTTGCCGCCGTTCAGAACGTAGTCGCCCCCGTCCGGAATGGCAACGGTGGAGATCCCGAAGGCGTCGGATCCTGCGGCGGGTTCGGTGAGCGCAAAGGCGCCCCCCCCAATCCCGGAGGCAAGGGCGGGCAGGAAGCGGCGCTTTTGCTCCTCGTTCCCGAAGCGGGCAATCGTCTCCCCCACCATGTTGGTTGTCGCCATCCCCACGCCGGTGGACGCGCATCCGCGCGCGACCTCCGCGAGAGCGAGGTTGTACGCGACCGGGCCCGCTTCCGATCCCCCGTGCGATGCCGGGGTCAGCATGCCGAGAAGACCGAGTTCGGCCAGAAGCTTCATGTTCTCTTCCGGGTAGCGGCTCTGCTCATCGATCCTCGCCGCATTCGGCGCGAACTCCTTCCGCGCAAGGGACCGGACCATGTCCCGGATCTGGGCCTGTTCCTCGCTGAACAGGAACGTCACGTCATCCGTCCTTCAACAGGGCCGCAGAGATCACGAGGCGCTGGATTTCCGACGTTCCTTCGTAGATCTCGGTGATTTTTGCGTCGCGAAAGTGCCGTTCCGCCGGGTACTCCTTGATGTACCCGTACCCTCCGTGGATCTGGATTCCCTTGACGCTCGCCCGCATCGCCGTCTCGGAGGCGTACAGCTTCGCCATGGACGACTCCTTCGAATGGCGCGCATTCCGGTCCTTCAGCCAGGCTGCGCGGTAGGCGAGGAGTCGCGAGGCGTCGATCTCTGTGGCCATGTCGGCAAGCATCCACTGGATCGCCTGGAAATTCGCGATGGGCTGCCCGAACTGCTTTCGTTCCTTTGCGTATGCGAGGGCGTCCTCGAGCGAAGCCCGCGCGATCCCGATCGCCTGGGCCGCGATTCCGATCCTGCCCCCGTCCAGGGTATGCATGGCGACTTTGAATCCGTCTCCTTCGTTCGCGAGACGGTTCTCTTCCGGGATCTCGACGTCCTCGAGAATGATGGACGCAGTGGCCGAGGCAGATATGCCAAGTTTTTTTTCGTTTTTCCCTATGGTTATCCCCTTGGACTTCATGTCAAGGATGAAGGCGGTGATCCCCTTGTGCCCCGTTTCCTTGTCGGTCATCGCGAACAGGATGCAGGTGTCCGCGTGGGGTGCGTTCGTGATGAAGTTCTTGGTTCCGTTGACGATGTAGCGGCTTCCTTCCCGGATGGCCGTCGTCTTCTGGGAGCCCGCATCGGATCCGGCGCCCGGTTCCGTGAGCCCGAAGCATCCCAGGTGTCTCCCGGATGCGAGGGGGACGAGGGTTCCTCGTTTCTGCTCCTCGCTCCCGAACTTGAGGATCGGATCACAGGCAAGAGAATTGTTGACCGACAGGATCACGGAGGTGGACGCGCACGCACGCGCGATCTCCTCCATCGCGATCACATAGCATATGTTGTCCATCCCCGCTCCCCCGTATTCCTCGGGGACGGCGACGCCCATCAACCCCAGGTCGGCCATCTTCCGGACGAGTTCCTCCGGGAAACGCCCGGTTTCATCCAGTTCCGCGGCCTTCGGCAGCACCTCTTTCTGGGCGAAACTTCGCGCCATGTCCTGGATCATCCGCTGTTCTTCGGTCAGGTCGAAGACCATCTATCCCTCTCCCCGTGAACGATCGATGTCCTGCTCGGTGTCTATCTCCCCTGGAACGCCGCCTTCCTCTTCTCGAGAAAGGCGGTCATCCCCTCCTCGCCGTCCTCGGTGGAAAACATGATGGCAAAGGCCTTTGCCTCGAGCGCACAGGCGGCCTCCAGGTCGAGGTCGATTCCGCGGTTCATGACCGACTTGGCAATCCTCAGGGCGACCGGTCCCTTTTCGAGGATTTTCCGGGCGGTCTCCCGCGCGGCGTCCATCAGGCCGGCCTGGGGCACGACCCGGTTCACCAGGCCGATCTCGAACGCCCTCTGCGCCGAAATCATCTCCCCGGTCAGGACGAGCTCCTTCGCGATATTCCGCCCCACGAGACGCGGAAGGCGCTGGGTTCCGCCCCATCCCGGGATGATGCCGAGGTTGACCTCCGGCTGGGCGAATTTGGCGTTGTCGGAGGCCACCAGGATGTCGCATGCCATCGCCAGTTCGCAGCCGCCTCCCAGCGCGAACCCGTTGATCACACCGATCACCGGCTGGGGGAGCCGCTCGATTTTCTCGAGGACCCCGTGCCCGAACCGGGAAAACTCCAGCACTTGCAGCGGGGTGAACCCCCGCATCTCGGAGACGTCCGCCCCCGCGACGAACGCCTTCTCCCCGGCCCCCGTGAGAAGGACGACCCCGGCATCCTGCCGTCCCCCAATCTCCGAGAGGACGGCGTCGAGTTCCCGCATCGTCGCGGAGTTCACGGCGTTGAGCATCTTCGGCCGGTTGATCGTGACGGTTGCGATCCGTTCGGACACTTCGAGGATCAGGTTCTCATACGCCATCGCTTTTCCTCCTTACGCCCTGTCGTAGACATAGAAGCCGCGGCCCGTCTTCTTCCCGAGATGGCCGGCCTCGACGGTTTTCCGGAGGAGCGGGCAGGGACGGTACTTCGGATCCCCCAGCTCCTCCTGCAACACCTTCAGGATCTCCAGGCAGGTGTCCAGTCCGATCAGGTCGGCCAGGGCGAGCGGGCCCATCGGGTGGTTCGCACCCATCCGCATGATCGCGTCGATGTCCTCGGCTTTCCCCACTCCCTCCATCAGGGCGTAGACGGCTTCGTTGATCATCGGAAGGAGGATCCGGTTGGCGACGAACCCGGGGAAGTCGTTGGCCGGCACGGGCTCCTTGCCGAGACTGCGGGCGAGCTCCATGGTCCTGTCAAAGGTCTCCGTGGAGGTCCGTACTCCGCGGATGACTTCGATCAGCTTCATGATGGGTACCGGGTTCATGAAGTGCATCCCGATGACCTTGTCGGGACGCGTCGTCACGGATGCAATCCTGGTGATGGACAGGGAGGATGTGTTCGTGGCGAGAATGTTCCCCGCGGGAACGGATGCGTCGAGCTCCCGGAAGAGGGAAAGCTTCAGCTCCTCCCGTTCCGTGGCAGCCTCCACGACGAAATCGCAGGAGGAAAAGTCGGAAAGGCTTCTGGTCGTCCGGAGGTTTTCCGCCATCCTTGTCCTGTCCCCGGCGGTGATCTTCTCCTTCCGGACGAGGATGTCGAGCCCCTTCCCGATCACTGCCCGCGATTTGCCGAGGATCTCGTCGGATACGTCGTTCAACACGACCTTCAACCCGCTCATGAGCGAGACCTGGGCGATTCCACTACCCATCTGTCCCCCGCCGACCACGCCGATCGTCCGGATTTCCATCTCGTCCCCCTGTGAAAGATTTGCGCCCTCTCCCTCGCCCGGGATATGCTCCCTGTCGGCTTTTTCCGGCTAGGTCCGCTCGAGCAGCATTGCGACCGCCTCCCCGCCGCCGATGCAGAGGGACGCGATGCCGTACCGCTCCCCCCGCTCCTCCATGGCGTACAAAAGAGTGGTCAGGATCTTCGCTCCCGATGCGCCGACCGGGTGTCCAAGGGCGACGGCTCCTCCGCGGACGTTGACCCGTTCCGGGTCGAGCTTGAGGGCCCGGATTGCCGCGATCGCGACCGACGAGAAGGCCTCGTTGATCTCATAGAGCCCCACCCGGTCCTTCTCCACTCCCGTCCGATGAAACAGCTTCCGCATCGCGTCGATCGGCGCCACCGTGAACCAGACCGGCTCCAGGGATGCGGTGGTAAATCCCGCGATCCTCGCCATCGGTTTGATGCCGCGCTTGCCGGCGGCCTCCTGGGACATCACGACGACGGCGGCAGCGCCGTCGTTGATGGTCGAGGCGTTGCCCGCAGTGACCGTCCCCCCCTTTTCGAACACGGGCTTGAGCGAGGATAACTTCTCGATGTTTCCCCGTCCCGGCTCTTCGTCGATGCGGAATGCGACGGGATCCCCCTTCTTTTGGGGGATGTTCACCTCCACGATTTCCTTTTCGAACGTTCCCTCACGGATCGCCGCCAGCGCACGTCGGTAGGAGTTTGCCGCGTATTCGTCCTGGTCCTCCCNNATCAGCCCGTCGATCATCATGTGATCGTAGATGGTGTCGTTGCCGAGGCGGTACCCGGTCCGCCCTTTCTTCAGCAGATACGGGGCCTGGCTCATCGATTCCATCCCTCCGGCCACCAGGACCTCGAACTCGCCCGTGGCGACCGCCTGGGCGGCAAGCATGACGGCCTTGAGGCCTGACCCGCACATCTTGTTGATGGTCATCGCTCCCGCGGAAACGGGGATCTCCGCGAAGATCCCCGCCTGCCGGGCGGGTGCCTGTCCGACCCCTGCCGGCAGAACGTTTCCCATGATGACCTGCTCCACCTCCTCCTTCCGTATTCCGCTGCGCGACACCGCTTCCGCGATCGCGGCCGCGCCGAGCCTCGGTGCCGGGATGTCGGCGATCGCGCCGAGAAAACTCCCTGCGGCCGTTCTCGCCGCACCCGTGATAACGACATCTTTCATCGCTCCCTCCTTCGCCGGGTTCCCTTTGCGCTCCGCTCTCCTGCGCCGTCCTCTTGGCGAGGAGACGGTCCTGGTGCTCCCGAATCACCGTCTTTCGTGCGATCCGATGACCGATCCGCCCGTCGTTCTGAATCGCCCGCTCGCCCAGGCTCGCGACCCGTTTCGGAGTGACTGCCCGGTTGCTCCTGTGGACCCGGGAGATCTTCTTCACCTATTATGATGTTCGTCAACCGCTTTTGGAAACGGGAATTGAACCCTATTTCCCGATCCGTTTCAGCAGCGCCTCGGCCCGCTTCTTCTCCATCCGCTGTTCCGGAACGGCGTCCGGGAACTCGACGTCGGAAAGAACGGCAGCAGCCTCGAGTTCCTTCCTGGCTTGGTCGTTCTTGCCGTCCTTCACATACGCCTCGGCGAGAAAATACCGGTTTCCGGCGTAATTCGGGTAGTTCGCCACTGCACGCTCTCCGAACTCGATCGCCTTCGAGGCGCTCCCCCCCAGAAGGCCTGGCAGTTTGGTGTAGAACGCGCAGAAGAACCGGTCGGTCCCGCGGTAAAAATAGTCGGGATCGATCCCGGCGGTCTTCTCGTTCAGCTTGCGCACGGTGCTGATTCCCAGGATGTTGGAAAAGGTCCCCTTGAGATTGTTCTGCCGGGCAAGGTTTGCCGCCTCGAAGAAATATCCTCCCGGTTTTTCCGGGGCGATCTCGGACGCCCTCTTCCCGTATTCTCTTCCTTTTCCGTAGTGGGTGATGGCCTCCTCCTTGTTGCTCTCCTCGAGGTTCTGCCCGACCCAGTAATGAAGGCGCGACAGGCGCAGCAGGACTTCGTAATCTTCCGGCCTCTCCTTCAGAAGACTCTCGTACGCGGAGATTCCCTCGACTGCTTTTTCGGGGGCCTCCCTTTCACTCCAGAGTCTTTCCGCCGTTTCCCCCTGGTCGATCCCCAGGGATACCGAAGGAGATCCGACGGTCATGACGAGGATCCACAAAAGCGCAAGACACGTAAACAGTTTCCTCATTTCGCCCTCCCCGGATCGGTTCTGCTTCCCAGCCGTTCGATGAATGCCTCGAGGCGGGTCCGCCAGGCGCCCTCGGCGAAGTCCCTCTCGTCCGCCATGTCCCCGTCCAACAACATACATGGTACCCCTCCGGAATGTAAGCGCGCCGCAATCTCTCCCTGCCCGAACGAGTACGGTTTGCAGCTGCGGTTTGCGTGGAAGATCACCCCGTCCGCCGAAAGGAATGCCGCCATCCGTCGAATCACTTTCTCGCGATGGCGAAGACCCATGTTGAGCCAGACGCGCGCATACGCGTCCGCCACGGACTCCGTGATCGTGGGGGATTCCAGTGCCCTTTCCGTCCACGCGTGGGTGTAAGTCGCCCCGACAAGGACCGTCTCCCGGTCCGCGAGAAAATCGGAGACCGATCTCAGCTGGTGCCACACGGGAAGGTTGTCCCATAGAAGGCGCACCGTTTCCCTCGTGACGGCACCCTCCCCTCCTTGGACCCGATCCCGGATCTCGTCCCGCAACCCGCGGTAGAATTCCACCGCCTCCGGCGTTCCCCGCATCGTCA
>DOTC01000120.1 GCA_003513855.1 Deltaproteobacteria bacterium
CGAACGGCATGCCGCAGCACAGGCTCGCCATGTCGGGGGGGTAGAGGATTTCGTACCCGGCCTTCTCGAGGAGCGAGCGGATGGCCTCGAACAGAGGACGCTGGTCCGGGTCCCCGGGGGAAGGCCCCATGGTCCGGACGATGCAGCTGGGAAAATAGACCACCTTGCGGGCGGAGCCGTTCTTCGTGCCCCGGAACGCCTGTGCCGGGGCCGGCTTCGGCACGCGGGAATTCCAAAGGGGAAGCCGGCCTCCCGAAAGGTCCCTCGCACCTCGCGTCACGGAGCCCAGGGCGCGCTCCCCGAGCACCGTCCGTGCCGCGTTCAACGAGGCAAGACCGCCCCGGACACCTGCGGTGACCGCTGCGTAGTTGCCGGCGGCCCACCGGGCCGCGGACCTGCCGAAGGCTCCTTTCTGCAGGGACCGAACCTCCTTCGTGTGCTCCCCCGTGTTGATCGCCACGGGGCAGGTTGTAGCGCACAATCCGTCGGTCGCGCAGGTCTGCTCGCCCAGGTAGCGGTAATCCTCCACGAATCGGGATAGAGACTGCCCGTCGCCGCCTCCGGCCCGCAACCGGGAGATCTCCCGCTGGATGACGATGCGCTGACGCGGCGTCGTCGTGAGGTCCTTGGAAGGACACATGATCTCGCAGAACCCGCACTCGGTGCATTTGTCGATGATCTCGTGCACCTTGGGCAGGGGCTTCAAGTCTTCCAGGTATACGTGGGGGTTGTCGTTGAGGATCACGCCGGGGTTGAGGAGGCGTTTCGGGTCGAACACCCGCCGGATCCGCTTCATCAACGCATATGCCTTTTCCCCCCACTCCATCTCCACGAAGGGGGCCATGTTCCGGCCCGTGCCGTGTTCCCCCTTGAGCGACCCGTCATACTTTCTGACCACCATGTCGCACACGTCTTCCATCAACCGCTGATAGCGCGCCACTTCCGCGGGGCCGCTGAAATCCTGGGTGAAGACGAAATGAAGGTTCCCCTCCAGGGCGTGGCCGAAAATGATCCCGTCGTCGTATCCGTGCTTCTTCATCAGGCCCTCGAGCTCCAGGGTCGCGTCCGCGAGCGTCTCGATGGGGAACACCACGTCCTCGATGACCACCGTGGTTCCGATCTGCCGCGCCGCCCCGACGGCGGGGAAAAGCCCTTTCCGGACGTTCCAGAGCTTCTCGCACTCCTCCTTCTGGTCCGTGAAGGCGGCAGGAAATATGGTCGGGATATCGGAAAGGAGCCCAAGGACCTCCTCCACCTGCCGCGCGAGGGCATCCGCGTCGCCGGCCCGGGTCTCCACGAGGAGCCCCGTCGCGGAATCCCCGAGGGTTTTCAGATAGGCCGGCATCCCCTCCTCATCTTCGACGGACCGCAGGGAGGCGCGATCCATCAATTCCACGGCGGACACCGGCCCGGTCTTGAGCTTGGTCGTCGCGCGGCACGCGTTCCCGATGTCCGGCAACAGGATCAGGGCCGTCGCCTTGTGCGCGTGCTCCTCCACGGTCCGGTACGTGATCTCCGCGATGAACCCCAGGGTCCCTTCGGACCCGATCATCAGGTGGAGAAGGATGTCGACGGGATCTTCGTAATCCACGAAGGCATTGAGGCTGTACCCGGTGGTGTTCTTGATGCGGAACTTGTGCCGGATCCGCTCGCGGAGAACGGGGTCTCCGTCGATCTCGTCCCGGATGGCTCCGATCTCCCGGATCAGTTCCGCATGCGACGACCCGAAGGAGCGCCGCGAGTCCGGGTCGCCGGTGTCCAGCGCGGTTCCATCGTGGAGAATGATCTTCATGCTCTCGACGGTCCGGTAGCTGTTCTGCGCCGTTCCGCAGCACATGCCGCTCGCGTTGTTGGCGGCGATCCCCCCGATCATGCAATGNNCCGGCCAGCACCACCAGGACGGAATCCGTCACCGCCTGTCCGGACAGACTCGTGCCGGCCGCGCGAAACGTGACGGGAATGTTCAAGCGGGCCGCGGTCCGCAGGAGATGCGCGACTTCCTCGGGGGTCTTCACCTTGACGACGATCTTCGGGACAAGGCGGTAGAAACTGGCATCCGTGCCGAAGGCGAGCCTCCGGAACGGATCGCAGAAAATCCGGGATGCGGGGATGGGGGGGGAGATCCCTTCATGGAACGCCTTGTACGCTCCCGGGAGCGCAAGGATATCCTCTTTCCTCGATCGTAACGTCATTGCGGCGGTCCTTCCCGAAACAAGATTCGATTATTGTATAACTATGCCGGGAAACGGAAACGGAAAAAGGAACCCCTTGCTGTGACCCTTGGGGATCGGATAGAGTATCCAACCCATGTCCCGTCACGCACCTGTCTGGATGTCCTGGCTCATGTGGGGGTTGGTGGGCGGCTTCTACCTGTTCGGGTTCTTTCAGCGTGTCGCTCCCGCCGTGATGGTCGACGAGTTGATGCGGGAATTCCACATCGGCGGCGCCATTCTCGGGAACCTGTCCGCCACCTATTTCTATTCCTACACCGTGATGCAGATCCCCAGCGGTCTCCTGGCGGACGGGATCGGTCCGAGACGCCTGGGCGCGATGGCGGCGTTTCTGGCCGCGGTCGGCACGCTGATGTTCGGTCTTGCGGGTCACCTGTGGATGGCCTACGCAGGCCGTCTGCTGGTCGGAGCCTCGGTCGGCGTCGCTTTTGTCACCTGCATGAAGCTCGCCGGGCACTGGTTTCCACCCAACCGGTTTGCCACGGTGACGGGCGTGGCCCTGTTGCTTGGCAATTTCGGCGGTGTGCTCGCCGGCGTGCCGCTCTCGGAGGCGATTCTCGCCTTCGGTTGGCGGGCATCCATGGTGGCGAGCGCGGCGTTCACTTTTACTATGGCCGTGGTGGTGTGGGTGGTCGTGCGAGACGACCCGAGAGAACGTGGATTCGAAAGCTTCGTCCACGCCTCGGTGGTCGAGAGTGGCAGCCTGTCCCCCTTGCGCGCTTTGCGCCGTGTCGCGGCCCAGCGGGAAACCTGGCTGCTGCTTGCGGCCGGCGGTCTGTCCGCGGCTCCGGTTCTGGTGTTCGCCGGATTATGGGGGGTTCCCTACCTGACCCAGGTGTACGGAATCGGCCGCAGTCATGCAGCGGCGCTGACTTCGACCATGTTGATCGCCTGGGCCATCGGAGGTCCGACCCTGGGGGCGATGTCCGACCGCCTCGGGCGACGCAAGGTCCCCTATCTGGCGGCGAA
>DOTC01000122.1 GCA_003513855.1 Deltaproteobacteria bacterium
TTGAGGTTCTGGACCCGGGCGATCTCGTTCAGCCCGAGGGTCGAGCTGCGCAGGTCGGTCGTGCGGACCCAGAGGGCCACGTCCTCGAGGCCGCTCACGTCCCCCCCGAGACCGCACCAGTCCGTCAGGGTGGAGCCGGGAAACGGGGCGACGGCGGGGCAGCTGCTCCCCGTGCAGTTGAAGGCGGACCTGCCGTTCGCGTAGTCCCCGAGGTTGGATGGAATGTTTCCGTCAGCGCACGGCTCCCCGTCGCTGATGATGACGACGAAGCTCTTCGCGCAGCTGGGATAGAGGGAACCGCCGTAATTGAAGGGGTCCTTGTTGGCGACTCCCACCGGGTAGTCGTTGTTGTGCCACTGGGGGCCGCAGTTGGAACCGGATACGCATCCGGACATCCCCATCTGGCCCAGCGTGCTGCGCTGGGCGTAGTACCCCGCGAGCCCCCAGAGGGATTCGGCCAGCGGCTGGCTCGGCCCCGAGTTGATGTTGGAAGGAGTGTTGATCCGCTCAACCACGCTCGAGAGGGAGGTGAAGCCGATCGGTGGCTCCACTTTGCCCCCTTCGCTGTCGGCGTTGAAGAACTGGAGCCCGAGCCGGGAACGGGCGCCGACCGTCCCCTGGATGACCCCCTCGATCGGCGTGCCGGTGACATTTTGGATGTTCACCTTGAAAGTAGTGCTGAAGGCCGGGCCGGGGTCTCCTGTGCCCGTGACGGTAAACGTGGGGGCGGTGTTTGCGCTGCCGGTGCTGAAGTCCACGGTGATGGGGGCGGTCTTGCTAAACTCCGTCCATTGGTTGGACGTATCGGTGAATACCTTGTAGATTCCCCGTGTCGACGAGTCCGCGATCTGGGAGGTGAAGGTCCCCCCGGTCGCGTTGCCGCCGGTGAGCGCTTTCCGTAGGACGTCGACCTTCCGCATCGTCAGCCAGTTGAGGAAGTTCCCGTCCCACTCGCTCGCGTTCTTCGTCCGTGCCCCGGAAAGTCCCGTTCCCGGTTTCGGCGCTGCGGGGGAAAATTTGTTGCTCCCGTAACTGTACCAGTACCGTGGGTCGAAATATCCGTAATAGGGGTTGGCCATGCCGTCGACGAACCCACCGCAGCGGCTCGCCGAGTTGTTGCACAGGTTCCCTGGGGGGTGGTAGGCGAATTCGAGCATGCTCGCGGAGTTGCTCACCATGATCATGACGTTGGCCGAGATGTTCTGGATGACGTAGGGAGGGACCTGGCAATAATCGGACATCGTGGCGGAAGCGCCCCGAGGGCCGACGACCATACCCCCCAGCAGGAGAACTAGGACGGAATGAAGCAGTGTTCTTCCGAAGGCACATCGTTTCATGGCTCTCCCTACTTCACCATCGGTCCGTAGTCGAGGATCGATGTGGATCGCAATTCTTTCGATTAATTAAAAGAGCAATGTCCATGCCAAGGCAGGCATGGCATATCCTATGGATAATGAAATGGATTTTTTTGGAACGCCGAAAAATGTCGAAAAAGATTTTATGATTATTAATTTTTTTAATCCCTATGCTTTCCGGAAGCGATCTTCCCTTGTCCGATCGACATGGTCGACTTCCTTGGCGATGTGCAACGTGGAGGGGATGCAACAGAATGTACGAATTAACGTGAGGCGATTTTCCCCATCTTTTCGTTCGCCTTGAGGCCGTGGCCCGTCAGAGGGACCACGACGGTGCCGGANNTCCCGGAACCCGATATAGGAGCCGATCAGGAGCGTCCCGTTTCCCGCGGGCAGCAGGAGCGCGTCCGGAGCTCGGAACGCGAGCTGCTCCCAGACCTCGTAGGCGAACGTCTTCGTCCCCTGGAAGAAGAAGGGGTTCCAGGAGTGGCTCGCATAGTAGGTCGTTTCTGCCGCCGCAAGGGCCGCGGCCGCCGTGTCCTCCCGGGATCCGGGGACCCTTCGCAGGGAGGCGCCGTAGTGAACGATCTGGGTGAGCTTCCCCGGGGAGGTGCTTTCGGGAACGAGGATCTCGCACGCGATGCCCGCCATCGCCGCATAGGCGGCGATGGCGCAGCCGGCGTTCCCCGAGGAGTCCTCGACAACCCTCGCGATCCCCAACTCTTTTACCTTGCTGACGAGCACAGCGGCCCCGCGGTCCTTGTACGACCCCGTCGGGAAGAGCTGTTCGAGCTTGAGAAGAGGCTTCCCCGGTCCGAGGTCGACCGGAATCATCGGCGTCATCCCCTCACCGAAGGAGACGACGTTGTCGTCCNNACATCGAGGAGACCGCCGCAGCCGCAACGCCACCTCGGGTCGCTCATCGGGTACGTCGCCGCGCACGACTGACAGACGAGACCGTTCATGGTCGAAGCCTCCGTGTTCATCCTCGGTTAAGTGTGGCCACCTTCCCGCCCGCGTTTCGGCGGTCGCCGGCTCCTATGGTATGGTAAATCAACAAGGACGCTTCGTGGGATCCCTTCCTGACTTTTTGGCAGGAGTTGCCCTTGAGCTCCCCCGGCGGCCCGATCGCAGCCTACCGAAGGTTCTGGGCACCCGAGCTGATCGTGCTGGGGGCGCTGGCCCTCGCCTCCACGGTGCTCTTTTCGGTCACCGATCTGGACATCGCCGCAGCCCGGCGGTTCTACCATCCGGAGCTCCCCGATCCATGGCCCGTCGCAGCCCAGCCCCTGTGGTCGCTGTTCTACCGGTCCGCCCCGTGGGTGACCGGTTCTCTGGCGGTGACGGGGGTCGCCCTGCTCGTCGCCGGCGTGATCCGCAAGGAATCCGGTCGGTTGCGGCTGTACGGGCTCTTCATCCTCCTGTGCGTCGTCATCGGGCCGGGGNNAGGCTCGAGTACGTGCCGCCGCTCCTTCCGTCCGGCACGCACGGCAAATCCTTCCCCTGCGGCCACTGCTCGGTCGGGTATCTGTACGCCATCGGCTGGTGGCTGTGGCGCCGGCGTCGTCCGCGATGGGCCGCGGGTTCGCTCGCGGCGGGGGCGGTTCTCGGTACGCTCCTTGGCATCGGGCGCATGGCCGCCGGAGGCCACTTCCTGTCGGATGTCGTCTGGTCGGGGCTGATCGCCTTAGGCGTCGCCCACATCCTCTACTATTACGGGCTCCGGATCCCGGCGCGCGAGGAGATGCGCGCGTCCCTGTACCCGCGGATCGAACGGAGTCCGGCCCTCAGAGCGGCGGTAACCGCGGCCGCGATTCTCCTCGGGGCAGGGATAATCCTCGGCGGCGCGCTCGCCACGCCGCACCACGAAGACCTGACGGCACGCGTCCTGACGGCCGATTACCCCGCGGCGCCGGAGGCGTTCGAGGTGATCGTCGATACGCTCGACGTGGAAGTTCGCCTGGTCGCCGGCCCCCCCTCGGAGATCGCGCTGACGGGCACCGTCCATGCGTTCGGCCTGCCGACCAGCAGGATNNGGCGGCGGGCCGTCTCCCGGCGCTGGATCTGTTCACCGCGGACGGCCGCGTGCGGAAACCGTAGCCGGCGGGTTACTTCTTCATCAGTCCGTCCAGGCTGAGGAGCGGGGTCGCGCCCCCTCCCGAAAGGAGCACGTTCGGGACGGTTCCGTTCCACTTGGCGATCGCCTCCCGCATCGCCTCGATCTTCCGGAGCTCGATCAGCTCCGGGGTGATCTGCGCCTTCTGGAGCCGCAGCGACTCGGCCTCCGCCTTCGCCTGGGCGATCTTCTGCTCCGCCTCGATGCGTATCCTCTCCAGGTCCCTCTGCGCCCTCAAGGCAAACTGCTCCGCCTCCTGCTTCGACTCGATCGCATCGGTGAACTTCTTGGAGAAGCTGAAATCGATGACCGAGAACCCGTCCACGAACAGGTTGTATCCGGAAAGCTTCTCGCTCAGGGAATCCTTGATCGCGGTGCTTACGGCCTCCCGCTCGCCGATCAGCTGGACCGCGGTGTACTTCGCCGTCACTGCCTTCACGGCCTCCTGGACGGACGGGTCGATGATCCTCTCCTTGAACTCCACCCCGATGTTCTGGTAGACCCAGTTGGCCTTGTCCGGGATGATGTGGTAGTTCAGCGCGATCACCGACTTGATGTCCTGGAGATCCTTGCTCGCCGCTTCCGACCGGGTTTCCGACTTCTGGATCTTGACGTCCATCTTCACGATGGTCTGCATGATCGGGATCCTGAGGTGCAACCCTTCCCCCAGGACGTCCTGCTGGACCGCCCCGAAGTTGAGCAGGACTCCCCGCTCCCCCGCGCCGATCTTCACGAAGGGGTTCATGATGAGAAGGATGAACACCGCGGCCAGCACGACAAACCCGAGCGCCACCCGCTTGCCGGCCTGTTTTACCGTCCTTTTCATTTCGAATTCCTGCATGGCAGCCTCCTGTCAGGGGATGGAAGATGTGGATGCCACGGATGAATCGTTCATTCACCTTCCCACCGGACCATCCAAAAAGGTTTGGGGAAAAGGGCCTGAAGCCGCGGGTACCGCGAAACGGGGCCGACGTCCGCGCGCATCTTCGTCGTCGCTCCCCTCACCATAGGGGCGGGCCGGATTCGTGTCAAGGGGGGGAAGTTGGGGTACAGTAGGATGGTATGGTCTGCCCGGAATGCGGAGCCGAATACATCGAGGGGATCCACGTCTGCCCCGACTGCAGGGTGCCGCTGGTGCCCGAGCTGCCGGAAACGCCCCAGCCGGAGTACGTGGAGTACGTCACCGTGATGAAAACGGGAAACCCCATCGTCCTCGCGATGGTGAAATCGATCCTTGCGTCCGCCGGGATCAGGCATTTCGTCAAAGGGGAGGTGCTGCAGGACCTGTTCCGCGTCGGCACGGCGGAGATCCAGGTCGGAAGGGACGACGAGCCGGAGGCGCGGAGGCTCCTGCTGGAGCTCGCGATCGGCAACGGGGAGGGCTGACGGACCGGCGCCGACGCGGGTCACCCGAGAAAATCTTCGAGTTCCGGCACCCGGAATCCGGATTCCCTCAGCCGGGCCTTCACGGTCGCCACGTCGATCGTCCCGATCCGTAAAAACGCCACGAACTCCTCCCGGAAGGGGGACAGCACCAGGCTCCGGATCTCGATCTTCATCTCCCCCAGCATCCCGATCAGCCGGAGGAGGTAGGCTGCGTCCCGGGGCAGGAGAACCTCGATCCGGACCCCTCCGATCCCCTCGATGCGGAGGGTGTCGACGAACGCGGCAAGGATGTCCGCCTTGGTGATGATCCCCACCAGCTTCCGCCCTTCCACCACCGGGAGAGCCCCGAACCGCTTTTTGTGAAGGACCAGCAGGGCATCCTCGATCGTGTCCTCCGGACTCATGGTGATCACGTCGCGGGTCATGATCTCTTCGATGAACCCGGTCCTCCGGGATACCGTGCCCCCCTCGTTGATCTTTTCCTCCCTGAGGACCCATTTCCGGAGATCCGTGTCCGAGACGATGCCCACGAGTTCTCCTCCCTCGACCACAGGGAGGTGATGAATCCTGTTTTCCTGGAGAACCCGATTGGCGTCCCGCACCGTGTCTTTCGGGGACATCGCGATCACCGTTCTCGTCATCCTTCTGCCGACGTACATGGCTCGCTCCTTCCCTGGAGGGTCTTCAGATGGGCAATCGCCGACGATGTGAGAGAGGACCCGTTGTACCCGCCCTCGAGAACGGACACGACGCGTCCCTGGCAATGCCGGTCGGCCATCTCGCAGATTCTTCGCGTCATGTGGACGAATGACCGTTCCGTCAGCTCGAGGTCCGCAATCGGGTCGTCCCTGTGCGCGTCGAACCCGGCGGAGAGCATGATCAGGTCGGGCCGGAACGTTTCGATCTCCGGGATGACCTCCCGCTCGAAGAGGTCGAGGAATTCCGCGTCCGCCGTGCGGGGCCTGACGGGGAGATTGAGCGTGAACCCGTATCCCTCTCCCTTCCCTTTCTCCATCCTCCTCCCGGTCCCGGGGAAGCAGAAGGTGGGGTGCTCGTGGATGCTGCAGAAATACGCCCGGGGGTCCTCCTCGAAGATCTCCTGGGTCCCGTTCCCGTGGTGGACGTCCCAGTCGAGGATGAAGATCCGTTCCACGCCGTAGGCGGCCCGGGCGTACAGGGCGCCCACGGCGACGTTGTTGAGGAAGCAGAACCCCATGGCGGATTCCCTTCCGGCGTGATGGCCGGGCGGCCTCACGGCGCAGAAGACGTTCTGCACCCTCCCGTGCAGCACGGCGTCGACGCCCGCCATCACCCCGCCGGCGGCAAGCAGCGCGACGTCGTAGCTCGCCTCGCTGATCGAGCAGTCCACCGTGGCAAAGGTCTTTTTCCCGGAACGCACGCCGTTGCGGAACGACTCCAGGTAGCCGGCGGGATGGACCTTCTCGATGAACCGCAGGTTCGGCACGTACGGCTCGAGGAAGACGAGACTCCCGTGGAGGTCGTCCTTGCGGATCGCCTTCAAAAGCTTCTCCAGCCGCCTGCGGCTCTCCGGGTGCCCGGCCCGGGGCCTGTGGTCCAGATATCCCGGGGAATAGATCATGCCGGTTTTCCTCGGCGTGTTCGTGTAGATGATCTTGTACCCGTCCCACGGCTTCGTGGACAGAAGAAAGGCCTTCCCCAGGGGAACCGTCTGCTCTTCCTGGTGCCACTCGTTCTTTTCCAGGGAGTAGTAGCCTGCGGCGTTGCGGAAGGCGGGGACCTTGAGATCCCTTCGGAACAGGGCGATGTCGTAGGCATGGTTGATCCGGTCGATGTCGGTCTCCTCGACGGGGAGATCCCGTGCCTTCACGTACTCCCGGAGGCCCTCCTTCATCCGCCGGAACTCGTCCCGGTCCAGGCAGTCGAACCCTTCCTTCGCCCAGTAATATTTCCCGACGGAGAGCGACGCGCTGAGGCGGAACTGGTGGAACCCGATGTTGCGAAAGAGCTCCTCGTACTGGCGGAACAGGGACGACGCGTACCCCGAACTCTGCTGCGAGAGACGGATGTGGTCGATGTAGACGATCCGCCGCCGCCTGCCCCGGAGATAGTCGAGCAGACCGAAATTCCGGTCCATCTCGGAGAGGAAGAAGAGGGTCATCTCCCCGACATGCTCGCCCCCGTGAACAATCTGGGTGTCGTAGATGATCCGGTCCTTCCCGACCAGGAGCATCCTCTCCCGGTGCTCGAATTCCTGGATCTTCGCGGAAAGCAGGGCAAGGAAATCGGCGGGGGAGACGAGATCCCGGAAGAGGCGGCCCCAGCAGGAGAGGAGTTTCCTCCTCGAAGGGAGCTTTTTCACGAGGAATTTCTTCCCCGAATGCTCTTTCTTGATGATATCGATGTTGAGCTCGGCGCCGAAGAGCAGGTTCTCCCCGATCAGGATTTCGAATCCCTTCTCGATTTCCCGCCGGGGGAGAGGATGGGTGAATGTCCTCTTTTCCATCAAGGGGCTTTCTCCCCTCCGGGGCGCCACCTTCCCGGACGCACGGAGTCTCCCCCATTCTCCGTTGTTTCCTTCTCCCCGGGCAAGCGGGATGACGGGAGAGCCGCCTGCTCCTTCGCCCAGGCTCTTTTCTCCCTTCCGACAAGTCTGCGCAGGGCCCGCTCCGCCCTGAGCGCGTCGGACCGGGTCCCGCACGGCCGCTTCGCGAGCAGCGCCACGGGAGGATTCATCCGGGTGAAGGCTGCGCCTTTGCCGGACAGGTGCTTCCGGAAGCGGGCGCCGGGGTCCTTCGCGATCCCCGTGTAGATCCTCCCTCCCCGGCATTCGATCATGTAGACCCACCAGGTGCCGCCCGTCATGCCTGCCCGCACCGGATCAACGGCATCCTTCCTCCTTTTCCTGCTCCCCGGACCCGACGGATCCATTATATGCCTTCCTTTCCCCTTCCCCTTATTTAGGAAAAGGCCGGGATCCGGTGTAGAATTTTCTCCGGACATTCCGGTCGGAACGCGGGAACCGGGAAATCGCCGCCCCCGCGAAAGAGCCCCGGAACGTGCGTTCGGGAGGTACGCCATGCCCGACCTGGACCGTGAAAAGATTTCCGCCTACCTGGAATCCCTTGCCGGATCGCCCGTGCGGGTCCTGGCCCTTGCTCCCCTCGGAGAAACGGTTCCGACCGGCGCCGTCAAGGGGTACGGCTACGGCGTCCCCGTCCTGGTGGAATACGACGCCGGGGGGGAGCGCCGGAAGGCCGTGCTCGAGACGACGAGCCCGGGACCCTTCGGGCACGAGCACAGGGCGGACCGGGCACAGATGCTCCTGTGGGACCACGAGGCGTACAACCGGCTTCCCCTCCATGCACGATCCCTGGACGTGGGAGGCTTCCTCCCGGACGGCTCCCTTCTTTCCCTGGGAACCGTGGAGGAGCTCTTCCTCCTCGTCGAGCACGTGGAAGGGCGCGGCTACATCCAGGACCTTGCCCGCATCCAGGCGGAAGGGGATCTTTCCGAGATCGACACGGCTCGGGCTGACGCCCTTTGCGACTACCTGGCGGAGATCCACAAGGTGAAGGGAACCGACCCGGGACTTTACGTGCGCAGGATCCGGGAGCTTCTGGGGCACGGGGAGTGCATCATGGGGATCCTGGACAGCTACCCGCCGGACCACGGGTTTCTCACCCCCGGCCTCCTGGAGAAGATCGAGAAGCGCTGCGTGGAGTGGCGCTGGCGGATCAAGGGGAAAACGCATCGGCTCAGGCAGGTCCACGGGGATTTCCACCCGTACAACATCCTGTTTGGTGAAGGGACCCGGTTCCGGGTTCTGGACCGGTCCCGGGGGCAATGGGGAGACCCGGCCGACGACGTCACTTCCATCACGGGAAACTACCTCTTCTGCTCGCTTCAGCGGAGCGGCAGGCTTGCCGGCCCCTTCGAGACGCTCTTCCGGAGGTTCTGGGACCGGTATCTCGAGAGGACGGGGGACCGGGAGGTGCTCGCGGTCGCCGCTCCCTTCTATGCGTTCCGGGGGCTCGTGCTGGCCAGCCCCGTCTGGTACCCCACCCTGGAGGAGGACGTGCGCAGGAAACTCTTTTCCTTCATCGAGGAAGTCCTGGACGCGGAATCCTTCGATCCGGCCCGC
>DOTC01000248.1 GCA_003513855.1 Deltaproteobacteria bacterium
CGGCGACGTGGCGAACAAGATCGGGACATACGGACTGGCCGTCCTGTGCCGGGCCCACAAGGTTCCCTTCTACGTGGCGGCCCCCGTCTCCACCATCGACCCTGCCGTCCGCACCGGAAAGGCGATTCCCATCGAGGAGCGGGACGGCAGGGAGGTAACCCACTTCCTGGGGACGCGGATCGCCCCCGACGGGGTGCCCGTGGTCAACCCCGCGTTCGACGTGACCCCGGCGAAGTACGTGACCGCCCTCGTCACGGAAAGGGGCGTGATTCGACCGCCTTTCCCCGCGGGCATCCGGAAGCTGGTTCGGTGATGAAGCCCTCCCGTCCGGACTCCCCGTCCGACCGGATTGGGGAGATCGGGGTCGTGGACGTCTCCCGGACGCTCCCCCTCGTCGAGGAGATCCGGAAGCGGATCCCCTGGACGGACTCCTCCTGGGAGGCCGTGTTCGCGGGAGCCGCTGCGGCGCCCGACCCCACGCTCTATTTCCTCAACCTGTCCAAGCTTTGCGACTCCCTTCCCCCCGGGGACCTGGAGCAGGCGTACGGCTCCCCGGCGAACCCTCCCGTCCTGGGCGCCCTTCTGGGCGGGTCGGAGTCCTTGCCCGAACAGCTGGCAGGCCGGCGGGACGTCTTCTCCTTTCTCTTCCTGGAAGGGGGGATCGCCCGGGCGGGAACCCCGGAATCCCTCCTCGCCGAGGCGGAGGAGCTTGCCGGCCGGTGCGGGACCGAGAAGGAGATGCAGGCGGTCCTCCGCAGGCTCAAGGTCCGGGAGGTCGCCCGCATCGCAGCACGGGACCTGGCGGGACTCGCCCCGCTTCCGGAGGTGATGGCGGATCTCTCCGCGCTGGCGTCCGCGGCACTGGAAGGGGCGGTCCAATTCGCCCGCCGGCAGCTTTCCGGGAGGTACGGCGCACCCGTGATCGAAGCGGAGAAGGGAAGCCGGCGCGAATGCGGGTTCGTCGTCCTGGGGATGGGGAAACTCGGGGGGAACGAGCTCAATTTCAGCTCGGACATCGATCTCATCTACCTGTACGAGACCGAGCAGGGGATGACGGAGGGCGCCGGGGGGGAAGAGGCGGTGACCCTCCACCAGTACTTCGTCCGGCTCGGGGAAGTGGTCACCAGGATCCTCTCCGAGGTCACGGAGGACGGGTTCGTATTCCGGGTCGACCTTCGCCTCCGCCCCGACGGGACGAAGGGGGAGCTCGCCAACTCCCTCCGGGCCGCCGAGATCTACTACGAGTCGTGGGGGCAGACGTGGGAGCGCGGGGCGATGATCAAGGCCCGGCCCGTGGCCGGGGACCGCTGGGTCGGGGAGGAGTTCCTGCGGACCATCACCCCGTTCGTGTACCGGAAATACCTCGATTTCACCTCCATCGAGGAGATCAAGGAGATGAAGGACCGGATCGACCTGGCGTCCGCGCGGGCCCGGAAGCACGAGAGGGATCTCAAGCTGGGGCAGGGGGGGATCCGGGAGATCGAGTTCTTCGCCCAGGCGCACCAGCTGATCTACGGGGGGAAGGACCCCGACCTGCGGCGCCGGGGGACGGCAGAGACGCTGCGGGCGCTCGTCGGGGCGGGCATCGTCCCGCAGGAGGAGTGCGATGCGCTGACGGAGGCATACGGGTTCCTGCGCTCCCTCGAGCACAGGATCCAGGTGTTCCAGGATCGACAGACCCACGTTCTCCCGCAGAGGGAAGGGGACCTGCTGCGACTGGCTCGGGCCATGGCCCTGTCCGACGGCCCGTCGCTTCTGTCGGCGATGGACCGGCACACGGGGAACGTGCGCACGATCTACGACAGGCTCTTCCGGGCGGCCCCCGAGGAGGCGGGGCCGGAGATCCCCCCCGAGATCTTCGCCGTTCTGGACCCGGAGACGGAGGAGGATCCCGGCGACCGGCTTGCGGCGCTGGGGTTCGCCGACCATGAGGCGGCGCGACGGATCGTGGCGATCCTGAAAGAAGGCCCCCCGTTCATACGGATGCCGGCCCGGGCGCGACGGTACCTGGGGAAGATCGCCCCGCTNNCCGGCTCTTCGGGAGCAGCCGGTTCCTTTCCGGGGTTCTCCTCCGCCATCCCGAGCTCATGGACACCTTCCTGCGCAAGGAGCTTCCCCATCTGGTCAAGACGAAGTCCGTCCTGAGGAAGGAGCTGGGGGAGGCGCTCGGGGCGTGCGCCGATTTCGAGCAGGAACTGGACGAGCTGCGCCGGTTCAAGAACATGGAGACGCTGCGGATCGGCATGAACGACCTCACCGGCACCCTCTCCCTGGAGGAAGGGATGTTCCAGTTGTCGGCGCTGGCGGAGATCCTTCTGTCGTACGCGCTCGTTCTGGCCCGGCGGGAGACGGGGAGGCGGTTCGGCGTCCCGATGGTGGGGGGCGACGGGGGAAAAAGCGTCGAGGCGGAGTTCTGCGTGATGGGGATGGGGAAGCTGGGGGCCGAGGAGCTTTCCTACCACAGCGACCTCGACATCATCTTCCTGTACTCCGGCGCGGGGGAAACCGCCCCCGTGCCCGGCCGGGACCCCACGGAGTTCCGCAAGGTGTCGAACCACGAATATTTCGCCAAGGTGGCCCAGCGGCTGATCTCGATTCTGACGACGGCGACGAGGGAGGGGACCGTCTACCAGCTCGACACGCGGCTGCGTCCCTCGGGAAACGCGGGCCCCCTCGTTTCGTCCCTTGCGGCGTTCGAACGGTACCACGAACAGTCCGCCCAGCTCTGGGAGCGCCAGGCGCTCCTCAAGTGCCGGTTCGTGGCGGGGGACAGGGATTTCGGGAAGCGGGTGGAGGAGAAGGTCTCCCGCTTTATCTTCGACCGGCCTCTTCCCCCCGACGCGCCGGGCGAGATCAACCGGCTCCGGCAGCGCATGGAGAGGGAACTCGGGAAAGAGCGCCTGGACAGGCGGAATCTCAAGGTGGGGAGGGGGGGGATCGTCGACGTCGAGTTCGCCGTGCAGTATCTGCAGCTCGTGCACGGCCCGGGCAACCGTTCCCTGCGCGTGCGTCCCACCCTGAAGGCTCTCTACGAGCTGCTGCGGGCGAACGTCCTTTCCCGGGACGATTTCCGGGCGCTGGACGAAGGGTACCGCCACCTGCGCGCCATGGAGGTCTCCCTGCGCCTCTCGCACGACGCCTCCATCGAGCAGTTCGACCCGTCCCGGCTGCCCCCGGACCGGCAGGACCGGTATCGACGGGAAACGGAAGCGATCCGGAGGATCTACCTGAACATTCTCGGACTGGAAGAATAGGGGATCGCCCGCGGGGGCGTTACCGGGATCACCCGATTTCGTCGTCGGGAAAATCGAACATCGGGTGCTGCTTGATCCATTCCGAGACGACCACCTGCAGCTCGGAGTGCGCTGGGCTGTCGGACCGGACGTCCATCATGGCGTTCCGGATCTCCATCAGCAGGTGGGTGTTGAACCCGCCGATATTCTCCCAGCTGGTTGCGTCGTCCCTGCCGTTTTCGTAGAAGTGGGCCATGTCATCCTCTCCTACCAGTTAGAACGGCAGATCCCACAAAAAGATTCAACGGAAAATGCACCCCCGCGGATTTTCGATGAATGTATCGGGCGGGGGCGGGGTTGTCAAAGAAAAAGGCGGGGACTTCCGGAATACGGCCCGGTGGGCAGGCGGAGCCGGTTTTCCGGGTTGCGCGACTCGCCGATGGAGGTCACCCGGATTCCCGCCAGGTCGACCACCGGGCACTTG
>DOTC01000241.1:0-217 GCA_003513855.1 Deltaproteobacteria bacterium
ATCAGTTCGATCAGGGTGAAACCTTTGTTTTTACACAAGTATCTCCTGTTTTTATGAAAAAATGACATCATGGCGGGGTATTTCTGCAGATTCCGTGCCGTCTACTCGATCCCGTGCTTCTCGAGGCGATAACGCATGGAACGGAAAGATATATTGAGAAGTTTCGCGGCTTCGGTCTTGTTCCCTCCCGTCTTCTCCAACGCCTTGAGGAGCATCG
>DOTC01000241.1:307-3404 GCA_003513855.1 Deltaproteobacteria bacterium
ATCTGGATGACGTTGAGCCGGAAGAAGAGATCGTCCCGGAACCGGCCTTCCTTCATCCACTCCTCGAGGTTCTGTTTGGAGGCGCAGAGGATCCGGACGTCCACGGAGATGTCCTCGTTGCCGCCGATCCGCCGGAACGACCTCTCCTGGATCGCGCGCAGCNNTCCGCCGCTCGCTGCGGGAATGGAGGGCCGAGGCGACCAGCTCCTTCCCGGTCCCGCTCTCCCCGATGATCATCACGTTCGCGTTGGTGGGCGCCACCCGCTCGATCATCTCGAAGATCCGGAGCATCGGGTCGCAGCGGCCGACGATCCCCTCGTACGACGATTTCTCCAGGACCTCTTCCCGCAGCGCCCTGCTCCGGATGTCGGCGGTCTCCTTGCGGGCGATCGCCTTGCGGATGAAGTCGCGCATCTGGCCGAGGTCGAACGGCTTGGTGATGGTGTCCGCCCCGAGGTTGAGCGCCTCCTTGTCGACGTAGTCGTAGGCGCCGAGCTTCATCGCCTCGACCGCCGACTTGTGCTCGGCGAAGGCCGTCATCACCACCACCTCGGTGGACGGGTTCTTCTGGATCGCCGCGCGGAGGACCTTGAGGCCGTCGTCCTCGCCGGTCATCCGCAGGTCGGTCAGGACGAGGTCGTAGACGTTGCGGCCGATGGCCCGCTCGGCCTCTTCCAGGGATGCGGCCGTGTCGACATCGTACCCCTCCTTTTCGAGGAATATCTCGAGGAACTGCCGCAGGCTCTGCTCGTCGTCGACGACGAGGATGTTTTGCTTCACGTGCCGGTTCCTCCGCGGGAAAGGGGGACGGATCCCATGATCACCCCGCCTCGGTGAGCTGTGCTTCCGTCTTCTTCCCCTTGCAGCCCTTGCGCAGGCAGACGATCTCCGTCTTCCCGCCCTTCCTCACTTTCTCCGCCATCGCGGGGTACCCGCAGGCCGGGCACGGACCATCCACGGGAAGGCTCCAGGAGGCGAACCGGCAATCGGGATAGCGGGAGCAGCTGTAGAACATCCTCCCCGCCCGGGAAGCCCGCTCCACCATCTCGCCCCCGCCGCACTCGGGACACTTCACCCCGATCCCGTACGGGCGGCTGGCGCGGCACTCGGGGTATCCGGAACAGGCGATGTACCGGGATCCCTTCCAGCGGCGGACGATCATCGGCTTTCCGCACTGGTCGCACGCAACGCCCGCCTCCTCGTCGGGGACCAGTTCCACGCCCCCCTCGGGAGTCTCCCGGAAGTTCGCCGTGTTGCGGCACCGGGGGTAGTTCCGGCAGGCCAGGAACTTCCCCGCCCTCCCGAACCGGATGACCATCTCCCCCCCGCATGCCTGGCAGGGGATCCCCGTCGCGATGAGCTCGTCCTTGAGCTCNNTACCCGCGGTCCCGGATCGTCTTCACGATCGAGGCGTACGTGGACGGCCGCCCGATCCCCTGCTCCTCCAGCTCCCTGATGAGGGAACTTTCGGAAAACCGGGGGGGGGGCTGGGTGAAGTGCTGCGCGTCCACGAGCTCCCGGAGCGCGAGGCGCTCCCCATCGGAGAGGTCCGGGAGGACGTTTTCCTCGGCCCTCTCCTCGTCCTTCCCCTCCCCCTGCTCCCCGGGCGCCGGGCCGGCCTGCACGCCGTTCTCCTCCTGGTACAGCTCGAGATACCCGAGGAAGCGGGGGATCGACCCCGATGCCCGGAAGAGATAGCCCCCCGCCGGGGGCTGCCCGCCGCCGGACAGGGCGCCGGAGGGCTCGCAGAGGATGTCGATGGTGGTCTGCTCGAACTCGGCCGCCGCCATCTGGGAGGCGACGAAACGGTTCCAGATCATCTCGTACAGCCGGTACTGGTCGCGGCTCAGGACCGGCTTGACCCTGGCCGGCGGATATTCCGGCGACGTCGGGCGAACCGCCTCGTGGGCATCCTGCGCGGACTTCCGGTTCCGGTACGCGTGGGGCACCGGCGGCAGGTACTTCTCGCCATGGGCTTCCCGGATGTGGTCGCGCACGGCGGCAACCGCTTCGGCCGCCACCCGCACGGAGTCGGTCCGCATGTACGTNNCCTTCCGGAGGGAAAGGGTCTCCTCCCCCGTCCTGGGCCTCACCTTCTCTCCCCCCGCCTCCACGAGCTTCGCGGTAAACTCGGGGGGAACGCTGCCGGCAAACCGGGCGGTGAGGGACCAGTACTCCTCGGGAACGAAGGAATCGATCTCCTTCTCCCGTTCCCGGATGATCTTGACGGCGACGGACTGGACCCTTCCCGCCGAGAGTCCCCTCCGAACCTTCTTCCAGAGAAGGGGGCTCAGGGAGTAGCCCACGATCCGGTCGAGGATCCGCCTGGCCTGCTGGGAGTCGAACTTGTGCCTGTCCAGCGGGCGGGGATCCGCCATCCCCTGTGCGACCCCTTTTTTCGTGATCTCGTGAAAGAGAACCCGCCGGACATCCATGGGGGGGGGCGGCGCCTCCTTCTTCTTCCCTTTCCCCCGTTTCGCGCCGTCGGCCCGGATCGCTTCGGCGATGTGCCAGGCGATCGCCTCCCCTTCCCGGTCCGGGTCGGGGGCGAGATAGACCGTCTTCACTGCGCGGGAGGCNNCGGCTTTTCGGGAGGTCCTTCACGTGCCCCATGGAAGGCAGGACCTGGTATCCCTTTCCCAGGATCTTCTTGATCGTCCTGGCCTTGGCCGGCGATTCGACGACGATGAGCGACTTGGCCATTCTTCCTCCTCGGGCGGCACCCTACGCACCATCGCGCGTGGGTCTCCCGGATTTCGACCTTTTATAATAGTCCCCGCTCCTCCTTTCAAGCAAATTCCGTAACTCCATATCGAGGAGGCGGGGGAGAAGCTCCGCCACGGGGAGTTCCAGGGAAACGGCGATTTCGTTCACATGCCGCTCCGCGGCCAGAAACCGGAGGATGCGGCAGTCGAGGTCCTCTCCCGCATCCTCTCCGTCCCCGCCGCGGGGGCGAACGGGCTTCGCGGTCGCCCAACCGAGGGCCGTGAGAACGTCGGCCGACCCGGCGACCATCGTAGCACCTTCCTGAAGAAGGCGGTTGCTCCCTTCTGTGTGGGGGAATGCGGGACTCCCCGGAACGGCCATGACCTCCCTT
>DOTC01000250.1 GCA_003513855.1 Deltaproteobacteria bacterium
CGCGATCTCCTCCACCGCCGCAGCGGTGAGCAGCCACGCCGGAGCCCCGAAGGCCCGCGGAGGATGTCCGAGGCAGGACGTGTAGGCGGAAAGCCCCCTGTCGAGCCACGCGCCGACCCAGTCCCGTCCCTTTCCCGTCAGCGAATCCTGCCAGGACCGGTGGTCCCAGGCGTGGAACTCCACCTCGTGCCCCCTCTCCTCGATCTCCCTGCAGAGAGCGGGGAAGGCCGACGCGATCATCGGAGCTTTCAGCACGGTTCCGTAGAGGGCGGTCCGGAACCCGTAGAGTCCCGGGGCGTTCGTGCGGATCATCTTAAACAGGAAGCGGGGATTGCGGACCAACCGGACCACGGCCTTCCCGGAGTTGTCCGGCCCGAAGGAGAGGAAAAAGGTGGCTCGCACCCCGAATCCGGCGAGCAGGGAAAGAAGCGCCGGCACGCCCTCCTCCATCCCCCTGCGGGTGTCGACGTCCACCTTGAGCCCGAGCACGCGGTCCCGGCCCATCTCCCCCTCCTGCCGTTTCCCTTCGTCAACCCGGGCTGTTTTCCTCGATAAACGCGTCCAGCGTCCTCGAAAGCGCCTCGCGGAGGCCGACCTTCGGCTCCCAGCCCAGGCATTCTCTCGCCCGAGCGATGGTAGGCGTGCGCGTCTGGATGTCCTGGTACCCCTCGCCGTAATACTGCCGGGAATCCACCTCGATGATCTCCGGCCGTTTTCTCCCCTTGCCGGCGGGATGCCGGGAGTAGAGCTCCCCGAGGATCCGCGCCAGCTCGCGGATCGAGCAGTCGTTCGCGGGATTGCCGAGGTTGAAGATCCTTCCGGCCGCGCACCCGTTCCGGTTCCCGAGAATCCTCATCAATCCGTCGATCCCGTCGTCCACGTAGGTGAAGCAGCGCCGCTGGCTGCCGCCGTCCACCAGCCGGATCGGCGCCCCGAGGAACATCTCCGCGATGAACTGGGTGACCACCCGGGAACTCCCCTCCTTCGCGGTCTCGAGCGAGTCCAGGCGCGGGCCGATCCAGTTGAAGGGGCGGAAGAGCGTGAACGAGAGCCCCTGCCTGCCGTAGGCCCAGATGACCCGGTCCAGGAGCTGCTTGCTGCACGAGTAGATCCACCTCTCCTTGGAGATGGGGCCCAGGACGAGGTGTGACGACTCCTCGTCGAACTCCGCGTCGCCGCACATCCCGTACACCTCGGACGTGGACGGGAAGACCACGCGCTTCCCGTACCGGTGCGACTGCCGGACGACCCGCAGGTTCTCCTCGAAATCCAGCTCGAACACCTCGAGCGGTCTCTCGACGTACGCCTTGGGAGTGGCGATGGCCACCAGCGGGAGGACCACGTCCGCCTTTTTGATGTGGTACTCGATCCACTCCTTGTTGATCGAGATGTCCCCCTCCACGAATTCGAACCGCCGGCTTCTCGGAATCCCCCCCAGACGGTCGTCCGAGAGGTCCATCCCGTACACCGTCCAGTCCGTGTCGGCGAGGATCCTCGCCGTCAGGTGGTGCCCGATGAACCCGTTGACGCCCAGGATCAGCACGTTCATTCGAACCTCCCGCTTCTCGCGTCCGCCAGCAGGGAGACGATCCCCTCCCCCCGCGCGACGACGCCGTTCCGCTCGACCTCCTCCAGCGACAGCAGCCCCTCGCCCGTCCCCACGAGAACCCTACTCTCCCCGTCATCCGCCGCCGGCCGCCCCCCCTCCTCCGTCGGCGGCGCGGCGCCGCCAAGAACCTGCTCCCCGGGCGTGACGGCCCGGGGGAACACCCCGGCGGGCACCGGCCTCGCCCACCAGACGAGGATCTTCTCGCCCGACAGGGAGGAGAACGCGCCGGGATACGGCCGGGTGACCGCCCGCACCAGGTTGTANNTTCCCGAACAGGGTGAGGGCGGTGTCCCCGAAGGCGATCGGCACGGCGGCCTGTCCGACGATATCCCCCGCGTCGGGTTTCTCGGTCATCAGGTGCAGCGTCACCCCCGTCTCGGTCTCCCCCTTCACGAGGACCCAGTTGACCGGAGCCCTGCCCCGGTACCGGGGCAGGAGCGACCCGTGGAGGTTCATCGCGCAGACGAGGGGGAGAGACAGGATTTCCGTCTTGAGCATCGAGCGGTAATAGAAGGAGAACAGGAAGTCCGGCCGGGCGTCGCGGATGACGTCCGGCCAGGGGGGCAGGTTCACGTTCCCCGGGAGATGGACCGGAATCCCCCGCTCCCGGCAGAAGTCCGCGACGGATCCGAACCACCGGGTCTCCTTCGGGTCGTCCTCGTGGGAGAAGACCATCGGCACCTCGAACCCGTTCTCGAGAAGCGCCCGGATCCCGACGATCCCCATGTTGTGGTAGGCGAAAACGACGGCGCGCACGCCTTACTTCTCCGGGCCGGGATTCGCCGCGGAGGCGTCCGCCTCGGCCGGAACGGAAACCCCGGATCCCGGTTCCCCCTCGTGCACCCTGCGGATCGTGTAACTGGGGCGCTTCCGGACCTCGTGGTAGATCCTGCCCACGTACTGTCCCATGATCCCCATCGCGAAAAAGAGCGCGCCGACGAAGAAGAAGAGGATCGCGAAGAGGGTGAAGACCCCCTCCCCCGCCCACTGGGCGCCGTAGAATACCCGCATCACGAAAAGGAGGATGCCGAACAGCCCCGCGGCGACCGAAAGCCCCGTCCCCAGGCTCAGCAGGACCTTCAGGGGAAACTCGGAAAAGGAGGTGACCAGGTCGAACTGGAGATTGAGCAGCTTCCACAGGTTGTAGTGGGAAACGCCTCCGAGACGTTCCTCGTGCNNCCCCCGCACGATCGAGAAGCCCGAGAACAGGGCGGGGTGCTGCCCGTAGTTGCGGGTGAGCTCCACCACCCGGACCCCCGGGAATCCCAGGAACCATTTCAGGATCTCCAGCGACCGGTCCCGGCTGCCGTCGTCGACGAGGATGATCTCGTAGGGGCGGCCCATGGACTGCATCGTCTGATGAAGACGGGGAAGGAGATAGGGGAGAGTCTCCTCCTCGTTGTAGACCGGAACGACGACGGAGATCACCGGGCACCCCCCGCGACGATTTCCCGGACCGCCGCGCAGACGTACTCCACATCGGCCTCGCTCATGCCGGGAAAGAGGGGGAGGGAGACGATCCTGCTTCCCGCCCGCTCGCACGATGGAAGATCCCCCTCCTTCGTGCCGTACCGCTCCCGGACGAACCGGAGCAGGTGGCACGGGGGGAAGTGAAGCCCGGCGCCGACATTGTACTCCGCCAGCCGTCCGATGAACGCGTCGCGATCCATCGACGTCACCTTCACGATGAACAGGTGCCAGGAGTGGAGGTGCGGATACGGAGGGGACGCGGGAAGATCGACCCCCGGGACGTCCGCCAGTCCCTCGAGGTACCGGGACGCGAGGTGCGCGCGCCTTTCGTTCAGTTCGGCGACCTTTCGCATCTGGACCACGCCGATCGCCGCCTGGATGTCCGTGAGGTTGTACTTGTACCCCGGATCCTGGATATCGTAGTGCGGCGTCCCGCCCTTCCCGTAGCGCCGCCAGGCATCCCGCTCGATCCCGTGAAACCGGAGGAGGCGGAGCCTGCGGGCCATACCCTCGTCGCCGCAGGTCACCATCCCCCCTTCCCCCGTGGTGATGTTCTTGATCGGGTGGAAGGAAAAGATGGCGACGTTTCCGGAACCGCCGACGGCTTTTCCCCGGTAGGCGGTCCCCACCGCGTGGGCGGCATCCTCGATGACGGGCACCCCGGCCCGGTCCGCCGCATCCCGGACCGGGTCGAGGTCCGCGGGAGCGCCGGCGAAATGGACGGGGATGACCGCCCGGGTCCGCGGTGTGATCCGCCGCGCGATCTCCTCCGGGGGGGTCAGGAGCGTCCCGTAGTCGCTGTCGGCGAAGACGGGAACGGCTCCCGCGAGCGCGACCTGGTTGACCGTGGAGGCGAAGGTCAGGGAGGGGGTCACGACCTCGTCGCCCCTCCCGATCCCGAGTGTCATGAGAACGAGGTGCAGCCCCGCCGTGGCGGAGGAGACGGCCACCGCGTGAGGGGCCCCCGTGAGATCGCAAAACTGCCCCTCGAGCTCCACCACCCTCGGACCGCTCGTGATCCAGCCGGACCGGAGCGAGGAGGCGACCGCCTCGATTTCCTCGTTCCCGATCGCGGGTCGCGACAGGGGCAGGAAGTCTTCTCGTCTGTCCACCGAAACGGCCTCTTTCCGCGGGTTGTCCTAGAGACGATTCACGATGAGAATACCCTCATCCGACCGGTAGAGCAATCGGTGTCCCGGGAATTTTTCCCGGATGAGGGGCATCGCGTCACGCTTGAAGAGGCAGAAGACCCGACGGGGGGAGTTCCAGAGCCTTTGGAACTCCCGGTCGCTGAGGAAATAGTCCGCCCGGTCCTTCGCCCGTTCCGCGCCGAACGCAAGCTCCCCCATCTCCTCGACCAGGACCGTGCGGCGCTTCGTGTAGAAGGAAAGGCCCGGTCTGAATACCCTGTATTGGGCCAGGACGTCTTCCGGCCGGAGACTCCCCTCGAGCGTCCGGGAGAGGTGCTTCACCGATTTGTAATTGTCCAGGAAATCGGCCGCCGGGCGGTTGAGCGCGGTCAGGAAGAGCGCCAGCAGCAGGAAGGAAAGCAGGACCACGCGCTCCGCGCCCAGGCGGCGCACGAACAGCGGCATGGCGCCCCACAGCAGGATCATGGCGACGGGGAGGGCGCAGAGAGACGCCCAGAGGGCCGCCTCCGGCGCGTGGCGGGAGAGGGATGGAAGCGCCAGGATGCCGGCCGCCAGGATCCCGGCGAGAGCCAGGGGAAACCGGCACCGGACCGCCCCGTCTTCCCGCTCCGCCCACAACACGAGCCCCCGTCCGAAGAGAACCGCGAGAGGGAAAAAGACCGGGGCGATATAGGTCGGCAGCTTGGAGCCGGAGAAGGAGAAGAACAGGAAGATGAAGAGCGCCCAGGACAACAGGAAGACGAGATCCTCCCGGGGGAGGAACGCTTCGCCCGACCCGTGGGCCGCGATGGCAACCCTGCGGAGGAAGGCGACCCAGGGGAGAAATCCGGCAAGGAGAACGGGAAGGAAATACCAGAACGGCCCGGCGTGGTGATGCACCTTCGTCGTGTACCGGAGAAACTGCTCATGGACGAAGAAGAACCACAGGAAGTCGGGATTCTCCCTCTGCACCAGGACGATCCAGGGGAGAACGATCGCCAGGAACAGGACGATCCCCAGCGGGGAAAACGCCTTTGCGGCCTCCCGGTACCGCCCGGAGAAGAGGAGCCAGAGCACCAGGACCGCCAGGGGGAATACGACCCCGACGAGTCCCTTGGTGAGGAACGCCAGTCCCGCCGCCGCATAGGAAAGAACGAGGGCCGATCGCCTCCGGCTCTTCCCGGAGTGGTAGAGGTACCCCGGGAAGATCGACAGCGCAAGCAGCACCGCAAGAGTCATGTCGAGGGTGTGCAGGCGCCCGATCACGTAGTAGTAGAAGGACGTGGACAGGACGATCGCCGAATACAGGCCGGTTCGCCACCCTGCGAGCGCCGCGCCCATCCAGTAGGTGAGCAGGATCCCCGCCACCGAGACGGCGGCGGTGAACCCTCTTGCCCCGACCTCGGTATCGCCGAACATCCGCAGGGACGCCGCGGTCCCCCAGTAGAAGAGAGGGGGCTTCTCCAGGTAGGCAACGCCGTTCAGACGCGGGGTCACGAAGTCCCCGGAGGCGAGCATCTCCCGGGGAATCTCCGCGTACCTTCCCTCGTCCGGCTCGAGGAGGGGGACGGTGCCGAGCGCCGAGCAATAGAGCAGCCCCACGGCGAGGAAAAACAGAAAGAGCGTCCGTTTTCTCACCTGCGGCCCCCTCCCCCGGATTATTGAATGCGAATTATATCACCGGGGTCGGACGCTGGTATAATACCGCCAGCCTCGGATCGACGAAAAGGAAGAGGAAAGGGGGCAGACCACGCTGCGATCCTCCCTGGTGCGCGATGCGATATAAAGCGGGAACGGTCGGAAGGGTCCTCCTCGCCCGGTTCGACCACGGGGAGCAGGTCGTGCCGGCTCTCCAGGGTCTTTGCGAGAAGGAAGGGATCTCTTCGGGGTGGTTCTTCCTGTTCGGGGCGATCCAGGGCGGGAGGCTGGTGGCAGGCCCCCGGGAAGCCTCCCTTCCGCCGGACCCGGTCTGGCGGGAGTTCGCGGATCCGTTCGAGATCGTGGGGATGGGGAGCATCGCGTCCGGCAGCGGTCCCCCCTCGATCCACCTGCACTCCTCCCTCGGACGAGGGGCGGAGGTCATGACCGGCTGCATCCGGAAGGATGGAGAGGTGTTCATCGTAATCGAGGCGATGATCCTCGAGATTCAGGGCGTCCGCGCCACGAGATCCCCGGACGAGCGGTCCGGCCTGGAGCTTTTGACCGTTGGGTGACGCATTCGCCGTCCGGCCCCTGCGAAGCGGCAGTTCCGGGAACCTCATGCTCGTCGAGCACAGGGGTACGGTTCTCCTGGTCGATGCCGGGCTGCCTTCCCAGCGGGGACTCGTCGAGGCGCTGCGCGAGGCGGGGACCACCTGGGAAGACATCGACGCCGTGCTGGTCTCCCACCTCCACGGAGACCATATCCACCCCTCCGCCGTCGCCTGCTGCGCCCGCCACGAGGTGCCGATCCTCCTGCACGAAAAGAATGTCCGTCCGTTTTCCCGCCGCATCCTGTCCCGGTCCCCCCTTTCGGGGCCGGTGTGCACCTTCGACGGGAGGGAGTTCTCCGTCGGCGCCATCGGCGTCCGCCCCTTCCCCGTGCCCCACGACGCCGAGGGGGTGACCTGCGGATTCCTCCTCTCCGGCCGTACGGCGGACCGGGAGATCCGCGTCGCCGTCGCCACCGACCTGGGAAACGGCGGGAACGGCCTCTTCGAGGAGTTCGTCGACAGCGACCTCATCCTGATCGAGTCGAACTACGACCCGGAACTGCTCGCGGCAAGCCCCCGCAAGGACCGCACGAGGGTCGACTCCGAAGTCGGACACCTGTCCAACGAGCAGGCGGGAACGTTTCTCGCCCGCGTGATGCTCGAGAGCCGGACCCTGCCGCAGGCGGTCGTCCTCTGCCACCTGAGCGCGGACCACAACACCCCGGCGAAAGCGGTCGGGACGGTCCGGGATATCCTCGCCCGCTACGGGTTCGGCCACGTTCCCGTCCACGCCGCCCGCCGACACGGACCCTCGCCCCGGTTCTCCGCTGTGGCCAGGACCGGACGATGAATATATACTCGGGGAGTGTCGTCCGAAGGATAGCAAGGAGGATCCCGATGAGGAAGTTCCTCTGCCTCTGCGTCGCCCTGGCATTCCTGTCGGCGCTCTTTCCGGGGTGCGCCGGCATGGAGCAGACCGCGCGCGACAATCCGAAGACGACCATCGGGGCCGGCACCGGCGTCCTGGGTGGCGCCGTCGTCGGGGGACTCCTCGGGGGAAAACGGGGCGCGCTGATCGGGGGACTCCTCGGGGGACTGGCCGGAGGCGCGGTCGGGCACTACCTCGACCAGCAGGAGAAGGACCGGGCGCAGACCAGCAGGGAGTATGACTATTCGCCCTCGCAGGGAACCCGGCTCACGATCGAAGCGGTCCAGGCAAATCCCGAAACCGTCTCCCCGGGGGAAACGGTCAACATCAACCTGACCTACGCCGTCCTCACCCCCACCGCCGACACGCAGGTCCTCGTCCGGGAGACCCGGGAGATCCTGCTGAGCGACGGCCAGGTCGGAAAGACGTCGATCGACATCTCCCGCGAGGGGGGAACCTGGAAGAGCACGGTTCCGATCACCCTCCCGGCCAACGCGGCCCCGGGGAAATACCGCGTCATCGCCTCGATCGAAACCCGCAGCGCAGGCACGGACCGCCGGGAAACGTCTTTCCGGGTCGTCCCGTAGAAACCGGTCCGATCCCCGCCTTCTCCCCGCCGTTTCCGGGGAGGGATCCTTTTCCGGTACAATGGACGGCATGACGGGAACCGTTCGCAGGGAGGAGATCGCGCGTCTCGTGGAGGCGCGTCACTGGGACCCCTTCTCGGTCCTCGGCCCGCACGTCGTCCCGCTGCGGACGGGGAAGGCGGTCGCCATCCGGGCGATCCTGCCGGACGCCGCCCGCGCGTCCGTGGTCGCACTCCGCGACGGGGAGGAGATCCGCGCGGAGATGAAACGGCTCCATCCCGACGGCCTCTTCGAGGCGGTCTTCGCCGACAGGGACGAGGCGTTCCCGTACCGGATCGAGATCGAGAACGACGAGGGCCATCGCTGGCGGCAGGAGGACCCGTACGCGTTCGGCTGCGTCCTCTCCGACTTCGACATCCATCTGCTCGGCGAGGGGACCCACCTCGAGCTGTACCGGAAGCTGGGGAGCCACCTGGTCGAGATCGGGGGGGTGCAAGGCGCCGCCTTTGCCGTGTGGGCCCCCAACGCGGAACGCGTGTCCGTGGTGGGGGACTTCAACCGGTGGGACGGCCGCCGGCATCCGATGCGCAACCGGGGAGAGTGCGGCATCTGGGAGATCTTCCTCCCGGGACTGTGCGAGGGGGAGATCTACAAATACGAGATCCGCTCCCGGGATTCGGGGGCCCTGCTCCTCAAGGCCGACCCCCACGCCTTCCGGTCCGAACACCCGCCCCGGACGGGATCGATCGTCTGCGACATCGACGGGTACTCCTGGGGGGACGACGAGTGGATGGCACGGAGGCGGGCGGGGAATCTGCTCGAGGAACCCGTCGCCGCCTACGAGGTCCATCTCGGGTCGTGGAAGCGGAAGGAGGGGGAGGCGCCCGGCTACCTGTCGTACCGGGAGCTGGCGGACGAGCTCGTCCCCTATGTCCGGGAAATGGGGTACACCCACATCGAGCTTCTTCCCGTCGCGGAGCACCCGTTCGACGGCTCCTGGGGATATCAGTCGCTCGGGTATTTCGCCCCCACCTCCCGCCACGGACACCCGAAAGACTTCATGGCCTTTGTCGACCGGTGCCACCGGGAAGGGATCGGGGTCCTGCTCGACTGGGTGCCCGCCCACTTCCCGAAGGACGCCCACGGCCTCGCCGCGTTCGACGGGACCCACCTGTACGAGCACGCCGACGCCCGGATGGGGGAGCACCGGGACTGGGGGACGCTGATCTTCAACTACGGCCGCCG
>DOTC01000031.1:0-5049 GCA_003513855.1 Deltaproteobacteria bacterium
TCCCCGCCGGTGATCGCGCCCGCCAGCAGGAGCGTCGCGGCCTCGATCCTGTCGGCCATCACCTCGTGCCGGACCCCGGACAGGGAGGTCACCCCCCGCACGACGATCTCGTCCGTCCCTTCCCCCTCGATGTCGGCGCCCATCCCGCGCAGCGCCCGGGCGAGGTCGCACACCTCGGGCTCCCGGGCGGCGTTNNCATCATCAGGTTCTCGGTTCCGGTGACCGTCTTCAGGTCGAAATAGATCGTGGCCCCGGTGAGCCGGCCGGCCTTCGCCTCGATGTACCCCTCCGAGAGCTTCGTCTCCGCCCCCAGGAGCGAAAGCCCCTTGAGGTGCTGATCGATCGGGCGGGCGCCGATGGCGCACCCCCCGGGAAGGGAAATCCTCGCTCTCCCGTGCCGGGCGACCAGGGGCCCGAGCACGAGCACGGAGGCGCGCATCGTCTGGACCATGTCGTAGGGGGCTTCCGCCCGCCGGGCCTCCCGCGTGTCGATGCGCAGAACGGACGGCTCCCCCTCCCCGGCCTCCCCGCGCGCAACCGACGCCCCCATCCATCCCAGCAGCTTCCCGAAGGTGTGGATGTCCCGCAGGAGGGGGGCGTTTGCGATCTCCACGGGCCCCTCCGCGAGCAGCGACGACGCCATGATCGGGAGGACGGCGTTCTTCGCCCCCGACACCCGGACGGCGCCCGAAAGCGTCCTGCCTCCTTTGATATGGAACGTGTCCAGAATCCTCTCCCTACCCGTCCTTGACCCCGCGCCGCCTCCCGTCCGCCGGGAGAATCCAGCGGGCCACGCGATCCCGCCCCGCCAGGTCTTTTTCGATTCCTGCGAACCGCAGCCGTCCGCAGGGGAGCCTGCGGACGGCATCCCCCTGCGTCTCCCCGATCTCGAGCCAGAGTCTCCCCCCCGGCTTCAGGTATTCCCCGGCACCCGCCACCAGGGGGCGGATCATCGACAACCCGTCCGGCCCGGCCAAAAGTGCCTCCACCGGCTCGAATCCCCGGATCTCCCGGGGAAGCGAATTCCATTCCATTTCGGAAACGTACGGGGGGTTCGACACCACTACATCAAAACGGTCCCCTCTTTTCAAGGCGGAATATCCATCCGCGCGGCAGAACAGGATCCGGCCCGCAACCCCGAGGCGCTCCGCGTTTTCCCGGGCGACGGCCAGGGCCCCCCGGGACACGTCCACCGCGAGAACCTGTGCCCGCGGAAGCTCCGCCGCAAGCGTCACGGCGACGGCCCCGCTCCCCGTTCCGACGTCGAGCATCCTCCCCGGCCCCCGGTTCTCCGCCCGCCACGCGTCGACGACCGCCTCGACCAGCCCTTCCGTCTCGGGCCTCGGGATGAGCGTGTCGCGCGTCAGGCGGAATTCGCGCCCGTAGAATTCCCACGAGCCGAGGATGTACTGGAGGGGCTCCCCGTCGACCCTGCGCCGGAGGAAGGACCGGAGCTCGTCTTCCAGGTCCCCGATCTCCCTTCCCGCCTCCGGGAGGAAGCGGGAGCGGGGGATTCCGGTCAGGTGGGAGACGAGGATCTCCGCTTCGTGCTGGCCGCCGCCACCCTGCCGCCCCTCCATCTCCCGGCGGCAGAGCGCGAGGAGTTCCGAGAGAAGCATCGATGGGAGCCGCCTCAGCCGGCCTGGTTCAGCGCAAGGGCGTGGGCGCGCTCGATCAGGGCATCCACGAACACGTCGATCGCGCCGTTCAGTACCTGGGAGAGCTGGTGGACGGTCAGGCCGATGCGGTGGTCGGTCACCCGGCTCTGCGGGAAATTGTACGTGCGGATGCGCTCGCTCCGGTCCCCCGTTCCGACCATNNGACCGGCGCATGTCCGCCCGCTCGGCGTGCTGCCGCTCCCTCTCGAGGTCGTACAGCCTCGACCGGAGAATCTTCAGCGCCTTGGTCTTGTTCTTCAGCTGGGACTTCTCGTCCTGGCAGGAGACCACCAGCCCCGTCGGGACGTGGGTGATGCGAACCGCCGAATCCGTCGTGTTCACGCTCTGTCCGCCGGGACCCGAAGAGCGGAACACGTCGATGCGCAGATCCTCCGGGCCGATCTGGACGTCGACCTCCTCGGCCTCCGGGATCACCGCCACCGTGACGGTGGAGGTGTGGATCCTTCCCCCCGCCTCCGTGGCGGGAACCCGCTGGACCCGGTGGACGCCGCTCTCGTACTTGAGCCGGCTGTAGGCGCCCTTCCCCTCGATCATCGCGATGACCTCCTTGGTCCCCCCGAGGCCCGTCTCGCTGTGGGAAAGCATCTCCACCTTCCACCCCTTCATCGCGGCGTACATCGAATAGGAGCGGAAAAGCTCGGAGGCGAACAGGGCGGCCTCCTCTCCGCCGGCCCCCGCGCGGATCTCGATCAGGATGTTCTTCTCGTCGTTCGGATCCTTCGGGAGGAGAAGGATCCGGATCTCCCGGTCGAGCTGCTCCTTCTCCGCCGCGAGCCTGGCGACCTCCTCCCTGGCAAGCGTCCGCATCTCCGGGTCCTTCTCCGACTGGGCGAGCTCGCGGTTCTCCTCCAGCTCCTGTTCGATCTTCCGGTGGCGCGCGTACGCCTCGGCCAGGGGCCGAAGCTCCGAAAGCTCCCGGCCCAGCCTCTGGCGCTCCCGCGGCTGGGACGTCACGGCGGGGTCCCCCAGGAGCCGCGTGATCTCCTCGACGCGCCCCTGGATCGTCTCGAGCTTATCCCACAAGGCGTTCCTCCGATCCCGCCCCCTGCGCCACCCTGCGCAGGGACGCGATGGCCACCTCGATCTGGGAGAGATCCGGTTCCCGCGTGGTCAGCCGCTGGAGCAGAAGGCCGGGTGCGACCAGGGCCCGCGAGAACCCGGAATCGCCATGCTTCGCGGACAGGCGCAGGACCTCGTAAGAGATCCCGGCGACCGCCGGGAGCAGCACCAGGCGCATGAGCGCCTTCGCCAGGAGCGAGCTCTCGTGCGGGATGAGGGAGAAGACGGCGATGCTGATCACCATCACGAAGAGCAAAAAGCTCGTCCCGCACCGGGGGTGCAGGCACGAATACCTCGCGACGCTCTCCGGGACGAGCTCCGCCTTCCTCTCGTACGCATGCACCGCCTTGTGCTCGGCGCCGTGGTACTNNCCCAGAGCGGCCAGGTCCCGGGGACCATCGAGAAAAGCAGGATGGACAGGACGAGCACCACCATGAGGAAGCTCGTGCCGCAACGCGGGTGGATGCAGGAGTAGGAACGGCAGTTCTCAACAGTAAGCGGAACGCCTGCCTCGTGGGCCCCGATCACCTTGTGCTCGGCGCCGTGGTACTGGAAGATCCGCCGGATTTCTCCCATCATCCCGATGCCGAGGACGTACAGGACGAAGACGAGGACCCGGATCACGCCGTCGACGATGTTGAAGGCGAGGCGGCCCGACAGCGCGGGAAGAAAAGCGGCCGCAAGGCGGGTCAGCACCAGAGGCAGCCAGAAGAAGAGCCCCAGGCCCAGCAGGAGCGCCAGGGCCATGGCCCCGGCCATGGCCAGGCTGCCGTCTCCCCCCGTCCCCTTCGCCCGGGCCGCACGGTCCCGCCCGGCTTCCCGGGGTTCCGCGTCGTCGATCGCCTCGTCGGCCGAGAACCGGAGGGCGCGGTAGCCGATCGAAAGCATCGCCACCATGGTCGCCACCCCCCGCAGGACGGGCATCCGGGCGAGGCGCTTCCCGGCCCCGGTCTGCGGCAGGGGAAAGTCCCGCACGCGGATCTCCCCGCTCTGTTTCCGTACCGCCACGGCGTACGTTCCCGTCCCCTTCATCATCACGCCCTCGATGACGGCCTGCCCCCCGAGGACGAACTCCCGCCGTCCCGGAGCGCTCATCGCGCGTCCCCGCGCAGCGCCGCGATCTCCACCTTGACCCCCGCGGGGTCCCCGCAGCTCATCTTCCCCTCCGGGCAGCGGCCCCGCAGGCACCCCGGGCCGGCGCTCTCGAAGAGAAGGGGGGCCTTCCCATGCGCGATCACGAGCATTCTCTTCGCCATCTCCCGGATCTCCCACTGCGCGCGGCGGCACAGCCGCAGCGCGAAGAAGTGATGGAGCTCCCGGGCGTTCATGCTGACCAGGATCTTCGTCCCGGTCGCGTTGGGCAGCACGAACCGGGCATCCTCCGCCGGAATGCCCGCCGCAAGCATCTCCTGGTAGAGCTCCGCGCACTGTTTCATGTGCCGGTCGAACCGGTTCGCCAGCCGGCCGCCCTTCCGCCGGCCGATGGACGGCGGCGTCACGTACCCGAACGTCGCGGCGACGTACCGCTGGCTCTGCTGGGAGTAGGAGGCGATGCGGTGGCGGACCAGCTGGTGCGAGGTCGCCCGGGAGATCCCCTCGACGCCGTAGGTGAGGGTCACGTGCTCCAGCACCGAAGCGTGCCCCATCGAGAGAACGCGGCCGACGAGATCGCGCACGTCCTTCCGGGAGATCTCCTGCTGCAGGTCCCCGATCGAGGCGGGAGAGTAGCACAGGCGCGCGGCCAGCGCCACGAGCCGTTCCGGCTCCGGGGTGCACTGCAGGAGGATGACGTTCACGGAAGGAAGGGCGCCGGGCACCCCTTACTGGGCCTTGTTGTACTTCTTCTGGAACTTCTCGATCCGCCCCGCGGTGTCGACCAGCTTCTGCTTTCCGGTGTAGTACGGGTGGCAGTTGGAGCAGATCGCCACCTTGATCTCCTCCACCGTGGACTCGGTCTCGAAGGTGTTCCCGCAGGCGCATTTGACCGTCGCCTTGAGGTATTTCGGGTGGATGTCCTGCTTCATCGGGTCGTCGCTCCCTCTCTTGTCACGTATTCATCGAGTCGAGAAATTCCTGGTTGGTCTTCGTCTTGGAGATCTTGTCGAGAAGAAACTCCATGCTCTCCGCGGGCGACAGCGGGGAGAGGAACTTCCGAAGGATCCAGATCCGCTGGAGAACGGCCTTCTCGAGCAGGAGCTCCTCTTTCCGCGTGCCGGATTTATTGATGTCGATGGCCGGGAAGATCCGCTTCTCGGAGATCTTCCGGTCGAGGACCAGCTCCATGTTCCCCGTTCCCTTGAACTCCTCGAAG
>DOTC01000031.1:5064-8142 GCA_003513855.1 Deltaproteobacteria bacterium
TCCTCGGGCCGCTCGTCGATGAGCAGGACGATGAGGACGACTTCCGGGTGGTTCTTCGTGAGTCCGTTCGCGATGTTCTGGAGGATGATGGTCTTGCCGGCCCGGGGAGGGGAGGTGATCAGCGCCCGCTGCCCCTTCCCGATGGGGGCGATGAGATCGATGATGCGCGTCGAGTAGTTGTCGTGGACGTGCTCCATCTGGAACTTTTCCTGCGGGTAGAGCGGCGTCAGGTTGTCGAAGATGATCTTGTCCTTGGCGATCTCCGGGTCCTCGGTGTTGATCTTCTCCACCTTGAGGAGGGCGAAATAGCGCTCATCCCCCTTGGGCGCCCGGATCTGGCCCGTCACCGTGTCGCCCGTGCGCAGTCCGAAGCGGCGGATCTGCGAGGGGGAGACGTAGATGTCATCGGGTCCCGGCAGGTAGTTCGAATCCGGGGAGCGCAGAAACCCGTAGCCGTCCGGAAGGACCTCGAGAACACCCTCTCCTGAGACGATGACCTCCTGGTCGGTCTGCGCCTGCAGGATGGCGAAGATGAGCTCCTGCTTCTTGAGCCCGGCTGCGCCGTCGACGTGAAGGGTCTTCGCGATCTCGGTGAGATCCCCGATCCGCATCGCTTTCAGTTCTTTCAGATTCATGCACGTTCCCCCGAGTTTGTGGGCTTTTCGTTTTTCCTGGTGCGCCTTGTTCTACTGATGGGTAGAAGATCTCCGGCGGGTTGCCTGTCTCGATGTATGATTCATTTTCCGCCCCGCGGTTTCAGGATGTCAAGGAAAATCGCCGCGCGTCCCGCACGCGCCTAATCCGGGTAGATGGTGAGGGCGTTTCCCCCTTTCCGCACCGACTCGTGGACCATCGCCTCGGTGTGGGGGATGAGCACCCGCTCCGTGCCGCCGTCCTTCGGGTACTGGGCCACGCCGATCGCCACCGTGATGAGGATATCCCCCTTCCCGACCGGGGAGGCGTTCATCGAGTCGACGATCCGCTTCGCCACGTTCGCCGCTTCCGTCTTCGCCATCTGGGACAGCACGAGGTAAATCATTCCACCGGAGCGGGCGGCGTAGTCCACCTCCCGGAGAGTCCCCTTGATCCGCTCCGCCACCTCGGCAAGGGCGGCGTCCGCCGCCACGTGCCCGTACACCGCGTTCATCTCGCGGAGGTTCCGGACCTTCAGGTACAAAAGGCTCACCGGGTGGCCGAATTTCTCCCCCCGGGACAGCTCGCGGTGCAGGACCTCGTGGAACACCTTGAAGCTGTGGAGACCGGTGACCGGGTCCACCCCCGGGACCCGCGAGATCATGCCGCGCAGCGTCCGCAGGGCGAGAAAGAAGGTGACGAGCCGCGCGTAGACGAGAAACGACTCCTTCGTCTCCGGCGTGAGGAAATCGGGATCGTCCGAATCCGCGAGGAAGACGCCGAGCGTCTCTCCCTGGAGTCGGCAGGGGACGGCAACCAGGCTCCGGTACGCATGCTCGAGCCGGAACGAGGGATCCCGGGCGCGTTCGTCGTCGCCGCCGACGAAGACGGGATCCTTCCGCGCCGCCGCGATGACGGGAAGGGTCTTCTTCGCGTACATCCCCTTGATGAAATTCCCGGACAGGCCCCGGTGGGCGAAGACGGACAGCCCCTCCCCCCCGGGATCCACCGAGACCGTCACGGCGGAGAGAAGGGGGTAGCTGTCCATGAGGAGGCTCATCAGGTAGTTCGCCAGCTCCTCCTCCGAATACTTCCTCTCCATCCGACCGAACATCTCGTCCACGATGCGCTTCCGGATGCTTTCGCCGCTCATGCGGTCTCCTGTGGTTTCGGGAAGGGGGATTTATGGATACGAACCAGTACTATAGATAAAGCTTAGTTGCCTGCCGGTCAAGGATTTTTCCCGTCGGTAGGAGTGGAACGCGTGCGAGCAGACCGTGCAGGGCCCCGCGGTCTCGCAATTCCCGGGGGGCACCCCCGCGGCGGCGAGCCCCTCCAGGGCAAGGGCGGCGAGGTCCGCCGTCCATTTCCCCCCCGGTCCTCCCCGGGAGAGGGACCGCGCTCCCCCGGGAAGCGGCCGGAGCAGGTCGGCCACCTCCTCCCCGATCTCGTAGCAGCAGCCGCGGGCCGACGGGCCCGCCGCGCCGACCAGGCCCCGGATCGCGTCGGGGCCGAACCGTTCGCCCAGACGGCGGACGGTCTCCCCGATGATCCCGGCGGCGAGCCCCCTCCAGCCCGCGTGGACGGCCGCGCACGCCGGCACCTCCGGGAGGACGATCAGGACCGGTACGCAGTCGGCGGTGCGGATCCCGACCCCCGTCCCGGGGATCGCGGTCCACAATGCGTCCCCCTCCCGCCTCCCTTCGCCCCCCGGGACCGCGTCCGCCTCAACCCACTCCAGGACGGTCGCGGTGTGCCTCTGCCTCAGCGTGCCGACGCGGGACGGGGGGACGGAAAAGACGGTCCGCAGCCTCCCTGCGTCCCCCCTTCCCGGAACGGGGTCGACGCCCAGGAACGCATGGTAGACCCCGGTCACGGAGCGGAGCAGGGGGGACTGGACGAAGCGGGGGAGGATCACCGGCGCCGTCCATCCCGTGCAGGGGAGGCCGCGGCCACGACGGCCTCCCGGAACTCGTCGAATGCCGGCGGGTCCGTCACCGTGAACTCCATCGGCTGTCCCGTGCGGGGGTGGAGAAACCCCAGATGGAAGGCGTGGAGCAGAAAGCGGGGGACCGTCACGGTCACCACGTCCTTCCCCCGTCCCAGAGCGATCTTTCGCGGCCTTCCATACACGTCGTCCCCCACGATCGGACAGGAAAGGTGGGCGCAGTGCAGCCGCACCTGGTGCGTGCGGCCTGTCTCCAGCCGGAACTCGAGGAGGGAGAACCCCCCGAACGACTCGAGGCACCGATACCGGGTGACCGCGATCCGCCGGGCCCTTCCGCCGCCGGGCGGGCCGCCCCCGGCCCTCGTCGCGGTTCCCGCGCGGGGGGACCGCCGGGGCTCGTCCGGGAAGACCGCCATCTTCCTGCGGTGAACGGGATGCCTGCCCACCCGCGTCCGGATCTCCCCTTCCGCGACCGGTGGTCTTCCCCAGACGATCCC
>DOTC01000244.1 GCA_003513855.1 Deltaproteobacteria bacterium
CGAATCGGACACGAGCGCTTCCCCCGCCTCGTCGTCGAACCCGAACAGGACGATCCGGTGCCCCGAGAAGTGCGTCCCGGTCCCGAAATAGTCCAGGTAGGCGAGATCCGTGCTGACCAGGACGGGGTTTCCGGACAGGACCGCCTCGCGCGCGCGCTCCCACCCGGCGTCGCCGCCCTCCTCCGGCCGCTCCGGGAAGGGGATCGCCAGGGCGCCGCACAGCTCCCTCTCCATCTCCAGGATTCGCCCGTGGAACGCAACGCCCGGGGGGACCGGCAGCCCGGTCACATACAGGAAGCCCGCCCCCGAACCGATCCCGAAGCACATCGGCTCCGAGAGGACGACCCCCCGGAAGGCGAGCAGGTTCCGCATGGCGGAGGAGCCGCAATGCATTCCGGGCCGGTGAACGAAGCCGGGTATGGCGTACCGCATCCTTTCCCTCTTCCCCGCAGGCGCTGTACTATTACTACATATCAGAATTGCGCGCCGGAGGGCTCTTGGAAAACCGGTTCCTCGGCATCCTCGCCGAGATCGAGAAGGCCCGGAAGGGGCTGGCGATCTATGCGCTGACCGTGCTCTTCCTGTCGGCGGTCTCCTTCGCCTTCTCGGAGCGGATCCTCCTGTTCCTGGTGCAGCTTCTCAACCGGAAGCTCGTCGCCTACGACCCGTCGGAAGGGTTCTTCGCCATGCTCTCGATCGCGCTGTACACCGGCCTGGCCCTGTCCCTGCCGGTCGGGGCGGGGATGCTGTGGCAGGGGGCGATCGCCCCCCGGCTGCCGGCGTGGAGACGGTGGGGCTGGGCCGTCATCGGAACGGCGACCGGTCTCTTCTCCGTCGGCATGCTGCTGGGGTACTACGTTCTCCTCCCGGCCGGCGTCGGGTTCCTCACGGGGTTCGAAACGCCGGAGGTGCGGGCGCTCATCTCGGCCCGGAAGTTCGTCTCCTTCTGCGGCACGATGCTTCTCGTCCTGGGCCTTTCCTTCGAGGCTCCCCTCGCCTCCTACGTTCTGGCCAAGGCCGGCTGGCTCACGTCCGGCTTCTTCCGGAACAAGTGGCGGCAGGCCATCCTGGGATGCGTGGTGCTGGCCTCCGTCCTCACGCCCACCCCGGACGTCTACAACCTGATGCTGATGAGCGTCCCGCTCCTGGGCCTGTTCTTCGCGAGCTTCGCGGTCGTGTGGGTCGTGGACCGGGGGAAACGGAACGCCTAACCGCAGCTCTCCCGGGTCCTGCGCTTCCGCTCCCGCCGTTTTTTCCGGTACAGGATGACCGCCCGGAGCGCCAGATAGTAGGCGATCACGGAGGTGACCAGGGCGACGATCGTGTTTCCCGCGAGGTAGATCCCCGCCCCCCTGGTCAGGGTCAGCAGCCGCTCCCCGTTCTGGGCGCTCGTCAGCACTCTCTTCGCATCCGCATGGAAGATGGCGGCGCCCACCGTTCCGGAGAGGGTCCAGAAGAACGGCGTCGTGAGCGGGTTCATCACGAGGGACCCGAGCACCGCGGACACGCGGCTCCACCGCAAGAGCGAGGCGAAGAGCAGGGAAAGCGGAATCCCGATGCCGAAGGTGGGGAACACCCCGAGGAACACCCCGAGAGCGAACCCCCGCGCGATCAGGGGCGGATCCCCCCCCATGCGGACGAGACGCAGATAGATGTAGCGGAAGATTCTTCGGCACCGCTCGAGGGGGGTGCGCCGGGGCCGCGGGGACATGTCCGGTATTATAAAGGATCGCGGGCGGGAGAGGGCATCACGGAGGGAAGAGCCCCAAAACCCCGGACAGGATCCCTTCCGGAAGAACGCGGGCTCCGTGCGGAACCCTCCCCAGGTACCGGTCCCCCGTGATGCGGCGGACTTCCGCCTCGTTCCGTTCCCGCGCCGGGGACGGGTCCCGCGTCCGGTCGTTCAGGACCACCCCGAAGAGGGAGAGCCCTCCGGATCGAAGGAAATGCACGGTCAGGGCCAGATGGTTCAGGACCCCGAGTCTGTTCTCCGCAACCACCAGGACCGTAAGACGGACGTCTCTCGCGAGGTCGGCAAAGGAATACCCCTCGCGGATCTCCACCGCGATCCCGCCCGCCCCCTCCACCAGGACGAGGTCGGACGCCTCCGCCGCACCCTCGATCGCGGACCGGATGCGGCCGGGTTCGATCGTCACCCCTTCCGCGCGCGCGGCCAGGTGAGGGGAAAGCGGGGCGGCAAGGGAGTACAGGCAGACCGCGGAAAGGGGCAGATCCGGGGCGATCGCGTCGCGGAGGGACGAGGCGTCGCCCGGGAACGGGGCGCCGTCCGCACCCGTTTCGCACCCGGACTCGACCGGCTTCAGGGGCCTGACGGAGAACCCCTTCCTCCGCATCGCCTCCCCGAGGAGGCAGGAGACGAAGGTCTTCCCCGCTCCCGTGTCGGTCGCCGTGACGAGAATGGCGCGGCCCACCATCTTCCCCCTATCCGGAAAGCACTGCGTCGATCCCCCGTCCGGCGGCGCGGACCAGGGACTCGATCTCCGCCGGGGAGGAGGATAGGGGAGGCATCAGGACGATGACGTCGCCGAGCGGACGGAGGATGACCCCCTGCTCCCTCACCTCCCGGATCACCCGCTGGCCGATTCTCCTCTCCGGGGGGAACCGCTCGCGCGTGATCCGGTCGGCGACGATCTCGATCCCCGCCATCAGCCCCTTCTGCCGGATCTCCCCCACGTTCCGGCGCCCGGAAAGCTTCGCGAGTTCGCGCGCCATCGTCCCCGCCAGGCGCTTCCCCCGCGGGAGGACGTCCTCCCGCTCGAAGATCGAGAGGGTCGCGATCGCCGCCGCGCATCCGAGGGGGTTGGCCGTGTAGGAGTGGCCGTGGAAAAAGGCCTTGTACTCCTCGTACCGACCCAAAAACGCCCGGTAGACCTCCTCCGTGGCAAGCGTGGCGGCGAGCGGGAGGTACCCGCCGGTCATCCCCTTGGCGACCGCCATGATGTCCGGCGATACCTCCTCCTGCCCGCAGGCGAACATCGTCCCCGTCCGTCCGAACCCCGTGGCCACCTCGTCGCAGACGAGGAGGACACCGCACTCCCGCGTCACCGCCCGGAGCCTCCGGAGGTATCCTTCCGGCATCAGCAGCATCCCCGCCGCCCCCTGCACGAGCGGCTCCACGATCGCGGCGGCGATCTCCCCCTTCCGGGCCCGGACCTCCTCCTCCATCCGCTCCGCGCAGAAGAGCCCGCAGGAGGGACGGGCAAGCCCGTACGGGCACCGGTAGCAGTGGGGGGAGGGAAGCCTCCGGACGGGGAACAGGAGCGGCCGGAAGATCTTGTGGAAGAGGTCGATCCCGCCGGCGGAGACGGACCCGATCGTGTCGCCGTGGTACGCCTCGGAGAACGTGAGGAACTCCCGCCTCCCCTCCGCGCCCCCCTCCCGCTGGCGCCAGTACTGGAACGCCATCTTGATGGCGACCTCCATCGCGGTGGAGCCGTTGTCGGAATAGAAGACGCGTGAGAGGCCGGGCGGGGCAACGGCCAGGAGTTTCTCCGCGAGCTCGATCGCGGGGGGGTGGGANNCCGTGCCCGAACAGGTTCACCCACAGGGACGACACGCCGTCGAAATATTTCCGCCCTTCCGTGTCGAACAGGTAGTTCCCCTCGCCGCGCTCGATGACGAGCGGGTCGTCCTTCTCCCAGTCCGCCATCTGGGTGAAGGGGTGCCAGATCGTGGCCTTATCCCTTTGCCGCAGCAGCTCCGTCCGCTCCAATTCCCCGCTCCCGCAGCGCCTCGTCGATCCTCGCAGCCGCCGTGCGCACCATCCCGGCGGTGTGCGTGGCCATGAGCGTCAGGCGCAGACGCCCCGTCCCCTCCGGCACCGTGGGGGGGCGGATCCCGTGGACGAACACCCCCCGGTCGAACAGCGCCCGGGACACCGCCATCGTGTCCCCGTCGGCGCCGACGAGAATCGGCACGATCGCGGTGTCCGAACCGGCGCTCCTCCCCCTCGCCTCCATCTCCGCCCGGAACAGCCGGGCATTCTCCCACAGGGAAGCGAGCCGTCCGGGCTCCCGGGTCAGGAGACCGAGCGAGGCAAGCGTCGCCCCCGCGATCGCGGGGGGAAGCCCCGTATTGAAGATGAAGGGACGGCACTTGTTGACGAAGTAGTCGACCATCCGGCGCGTGGAGCACAGGTACGCGCCGTACGTTCCCAGCGCCTTCGAGAAGGTTCCCATCAGGATCTCGACCCGGCCGGAGAGGCCGAAGTGATCCGCGGAGCCGCGCCCGTGCGGGGGGAGCACCCCCGTGGCGTGGGCGTCGTCGACGACCAGGATCGCCCCGTGCCGGTCCTTGGCCTCCACGAGGTCGGGAAGGGGCGCGACATCGCCGTCCATGCTGAAGACGCTATCCGTCACCACGATCTTCCGCCGGGCGGAGGAGGCCCTGAGCAGGTCCTCCAGGTGGGTGACGTCCGCGTGGCGGTACACCTCCACGCGGGCGCGGGAGAGCCGGCATCCGTCCACGATGGAGGCGTGATTCCATTCGTCCGAGAAGATCGTCGCGTCGGAATCCCCGAGGGTGGACAGGATCCCCAGGTTGGCCATGTAGCCCGCGCTGAACGTGAGGCAGCTTTCCGTCCCCTTGAAGCGGGCCACCGCCTCCTCGAGCTCCGCGTGGACATCCATGTGTCCGCAGATGAGCCGGGAGGCCCCCGAGCCGACGCCGTAGCGTCCGGCGCACCGGGCGAGCGCCTCGACCACCTCGGGATGGTTCGCCAGCCCCAGGTAGTTGTTGGAGGAGAAGTTCAGCACTTCCCTCCCCTCGATCACGATCCGGGCGTCCTGCGGGGTGGACAGCCGCCGCAAGGAACGGTACCGCCCCTTCTCCTTGAGGGCGGCGATCTCCCGGTCGAGAAGGGAAAGGTCCATCAGACGGGGAGGAGGGATAGCCCGAGGTCGCGGATCATCCGGACGTCGTCCTCGGCCGGGCGCCCGGCCGTGGTCAGGTAGTTTCCCGCCATCGTCCCGGTGGCACCCGCGGCGAACATGAGGCCTTGCAGATCCCGCAGGTTCACCTCCCGTCCGCCGCAGACGATGATCTCCCGGCCGGGATGGCAAAGCCGCAACATCGCGATGATCGTGAGGCACTCGAACGGGGTGAGCCCGCGGATCCCCTCGACCGGAGTCCCCGGGACCGGGTTGAGGAAGTTCACCGGGATCGAGTCGACGCAAAGCTCCCGGAGCGTCATGGACAGCTCGACGCGGTCCGCGGCCGTCTCGCCGATGCCGAAGATCCCCCCGCAGCAGACCCACGCCCCGGCNNGGACCGCAGCGTCCCGAGGCTCACGCACGTCTCGATACCCACCTCGTCGCGGATCCGCTCGACGGCGTTCCCGACGCGCTCGAGCTCCCCCCGGTCGCGCATCGCCAGGCCCGACGACACGATCGAAAACTCCCTCGCTCCGCGCTGTTTCGCCTCCCCTGCCGCCCGGACCATCTCCTCCACCTCGATCAGCGGGTATTTCCGGATGTCGGCCTTCGACCGGCGGGACTGGGAGCAGAAGGAGCAGTCCTCCGAGCACAGCCCCGACTTCGCGTTGACGATGGAGCAGAGCCTTACCACATCCCCCTTGAAGCGCCGCCGGACGCTCTCCGTGACGTCGAGGAGGCGCCAGAGGGCTGCCTGCGGCAGCGACAGGACCGCGAGGGCATCCTCCGGGCCGATCCCCATCCCGCTCATGGCGTCTTCCCGTATCCGGTTCCAGAACTCTTCCAAGGAATCCCCCTCAGGGCCGCGACTGCGGCGATCCCCCATTTTTCCGGAACGCGGCGCCGCTGTCAACCAAAGAGCCCACGACGAGGTTTACAGGAAAGGACCGGCAAGTCTCCTGTCCCGGGAAGGGACGGTTATCCCTTACAATGGAAAAAGGTGCGGATCCGCTCCCCGCACCGGGAAGGGGAGGAGATGGGGAAAACGGTGAGGCTGGTGGTGTTCGACCTGGACGGAACTCTCGTCGACTCCAAGGTCGACCTGGCGCATTCGGTCAACCACGCCCTCGGTGCGTTCGGGCTCCCTCCCCTGCCGAACGAAACGGTATACTCCCACGTCGGAAACGGAGCCTCGATGCTCATCCAGCGGTCCGCGGGATCCGAAGGGAAAGAGAACCTCCCCCGCATCCTGGAGACGTTCCTCGCCCATTACCGGGAGCACCTTCTGGACACGACCGTTCCCTACCCGGGGGTCCGGGAGAGCCTGGAGGCGCACAGCGGGGCATTCGAGATGGCCGTGCTGACCAACAAGCCGATCGACATGACCCGGGCCATCCTTGCCGGCCTGTCGCTTTCCCGGCACTTCGTCGACGTGCGCGGGGGAGACAGCTTCGAAACCAAGAAGCCGCACCCGGAAGGACTTCTCCGCATCATGACGCAGCGGGGGATCCCTCCCGGGGAAACGATCATGGTCGGGGACTCCGTCAACGACATCCTGGCCGGCCAAAGGGCGGGAGCCGCCACCTGCGGCGTCACCTACGGCTTCGGCACGGAAGGGTTCGACGCGCACTCCCCCGATTTCACCATCGACCGCTTCCCGGAGCTGTTC
>DOTC01000138.1 GCA_003513855.1 Deltaproteobacteria bacterium
GCCGGAAACCGTTTCCCGAACGCCGAAAGCACCTGGAAGCCCGCGCCGGATGCCCCCACGTTTCCCGTGACGAAGATGCGGTCGCCGGCCCGCGCCCCGCCGCGTGTGAGGACCCTGGAAAGATCGGCCTCGCCCAGCAGGGTGATGTCGACAACCAGAAAGTCCCTGGTCCGGGCCAGGTTCCCCCCCACGATCCGGGCACCGTGGGGTTGCAGTTCATCCCGCATCCCCTCGAACAGACGGTCGTAGCCTTTCACGGGGAAGCCGGCCGGAAGCCCCAGCGAAACGAGCGCCCAGGTGGGCTTCCCTCCCATGGCGCCGATGTCGCTCAGGTTCACCGCCATGGAACGGCGCCCCAGCTGNNGCCTTCCACCTGGATGTCGCAGGTCAGCAGCATGGCGCGCCGATCATCGAGTTTGATGACCGCGGTATCGTCGCCGATGTCGACCAGGAGATCCTTGTCCCCCGCGGCGGGCAGAATCTTCCGGATCCTTTCGATCAGGGGGAACTCCCCGATCTCCCCCACGCATTTCCGGCCCCGCTTCACCGGCCCGGATCCCCGGCGCTCAGGATCGATTTCAGCTCCCGCGCCGCCTGTGCGATATCGTCCGCCGCAACGATCGCGGAGATCACCGCCGCGGAATCCGCCCCCGCCTCCCGCACCAGGCGGGCGTTTTCTGCCTTGATCCCCCCGATCGCGACGATGGGAAGACGGGTGTGCGGCCGGATGTTCGCGATGATCGCGGGGCCCTGGGGCGGCCCGGCGTCCGCCTTGGTCCCCCGGGCCTCGAACACCGGTCCCACGCCGAGATAGTCCGCGCCGTCCTTCTCCGCGACGAGGGCCTCCTCCACGGTCTCCGCCGTGACCCCGAGGATCTTGCCGGGCCCCAGGATCCTGCGGACAGCGGACGCGGGAAGGTCCTGCTGCCCGACGTGGACCCCGTCGGCGTCGACGGCCAGGGCGACGTCGAGGCGGTCGTTGACGATGAAGGAAACGTTCGCTTCGCGGGTGAGCTTCCTCAGCGAAAGCGCAACCTGGTAGAGCCGCCCGCTGGAGGCCATTTTATCCCGCAGCTGAACGACGTCGGCCCCGCCCCGGATCGCCGCGTCCACGACCTGCAGGTGCGAACGGCCCCGGCTAAGTTGCTCGTCCGTGATGACGTAGAGCCGCCAACGCCCGGGGGAAAGGGAACGGGTCATCGCATCACCCTCCCGGCTCGAAGGAGATCGGGGACGGCCACTCCTCCTTCTTCCAGCTCATGTCGAAAAACAGGTATTCGAAGCGGGCACTCGATTCGTACAGCTGGGCCCAGTATTCCTTGCGCTGCGCGGAGGCATTCCCGGCATGCTCGTTCATCTTTCCGATGAGCCAGTCGGCGAACTCCTCGAACTCCTTGGAGGAATAGGTCTCGATCCAGTCCCGGTAGAACCGGTTGTCCGGGAGCCCCTGGGATTTCAGCTTCCGGGCGATTTCGACATAGCCGCAGGCACAGGGAACCAGCACCGCCAGGATGTCGGACAGGCTGCCCTCGTAGCAGGTCCGGACCAGCAGATTGGTATAGGCGGACGTGATCATTCCCTTGCGGGTCGTTTCCAGCTCCTTAGCCGGGATGCCAAAGGCAGCGCAGGTCTTCCGATGGAGTTCCATCTCCGTGTTCAGCGTGACGTTCAGGAGGGTCGCGAAGGTCCCCATATCCGGAAGGGACCAGGCTTTTGCGGACGCCAGCGCAAAGACCCGGCTGAAATCGATCAGATACGCATAGTCCTGCTTCAGGTAGAATTCGAACCGGTCCCGGGAAAGGGTGCCGTCCCCGATCCCCCGCACGAAGGGGTGCCCGAAGACCGCCTGCCACAGGGGATCGTACTTTTGCCTCAGTTCCTGATACAACGGGGTCTTCGCCATGGACATCGCCCTCCGTCAGGGGTTGGCTCCCGCCTGTTCGGGGTCCCGTGTTATCTGCCCTGGGATGCCGCTTTGCCGAAGGCGCTCCAGAAGGGATCGACCTTGGGATGGATCAGCTCGTGGGATTTCCCCCCTTCGAAAAACCGCATCCCCTGTTGCTCGTCCACGATTTCCCCCACCATGCTGACCGGGATCCCCTTGTCCCGCAACCGCCGGGCCACTTCCTGCGCCTTGTGCGGGCGGCAGGTGATGATCAGGGTCCCTTCGCTGATCGACGAGTACGGGTCGATGCCGAACAGGTCGCACACCCTCCGGACCGCCTCCTGCACGATGATCTTCTCCTTGTCGATGACCATGCCGACTCCGGACGCTTTCGCGACCTCGAACAGCCCGCCCCAGACCCCGCACTCGGTCGCATCGTGCATGGTGGAGACCCCGTCGTCCCGCACGCCGGCTTCCACCGCGGTGAGGGCATCCTCCACGACCGACATCTGCCAGAAGATCTCCTCGGCCTCCCGCGCCGCCTCCACCCCGTATCGCTCCGCGACCCGCTGGGGAAAGGTGACGGCGAACAGTCCGGCGGCCTCGATGGCCGCCCCTTTGGTGACCAGGATGGTATCCCCGGGCCGCGCCATGTCGGGGGTCACGTACCGGTCCCTGGGCCCGATGCCGATCACGGTGGCGCCGCCGATCATGGGGTATTCACACCCTTCGTACCGGCCGGTGTGCCCGCTGATGATCGCCATCCCGATCCGGTCGCACTCCCGGTGCATGACCACCCACATCGCCTCGAACTCCTCCCGGGTCATGGACAGGGGGAGATTCAGGTCCATGGTGATGTAGGCCGGCCGGATCCCCGAGGTCGCCGCGTCGGAGGCCAGGATGTGGACCGCGAACCAGCCGGAGCGCTCCCAGCCGTAGGGGGGCACCACGAAGATCGGATCGGTCGTGGTCACCATCACCTGTCCATTCCCCAGATCCACTACGCCTACGTCCACCCCATGCTGCGGGCCCACGAGGATCTCCGGGCGTTTCCGTCCCAGCCGGGGAAGGATGACCTCGTCGAAGATCTCGGACGACACCTTCCCGATGTGGGGCATCTGCGCTTTCACA
>DOTC01000044.1 GCA_003513855.1 Deltaproteobacteria bacterium
CCACTCCCCCTGCCCCCAGGTGTTGCCCATGTCGAAAAACAGGACTCCCTTGAACCCGATCTCCCCATACAGGGGGAAGAGGTATTCCACGTTGATCACCAGCTCCTTGGTCCCGCCGATCTGCTCGTCGGTGTTCGGGTCCACCGGGGAGATGGTCCTGGACTCGAACCCCCGGATCGTATAGGGGCCTCCCAGAAAGAAGCGTTCGTAGATCGGCACCCTCCCCCCGACGGTGCTGACCACGCCCCCCCACAGGATGTGCCCGGAAAGGACCGTCGACGCCGTCACGGGGAAATACGCCTTCCCGTTCAGGAAGTACTTCACGAATTCGGAATCGCCCCCCAGCGGCCCCCCCGCGTACTCCACCGTCCCGGTCTGCACGGTCCCGCGCGAGGGGTCGATGTACTTGTCCGTGGTGTTCCGGTCGACGTTGAACGTGAGGCTATGGGTCTTCTGGGCCCCCTTGCTGAACTCCTCTTTCAGGATCGGGGAGATCGCGGTTCCCGGGTCGAAAACGTCCGTGGTGTCTATCCGGAGTGCCAGGCTGGATGATATGTTTCTGGTGAACGAGTACCCGAACCCGACCTTTCCGCCCTTCCTCTTTTCCGTGAAATCGGTGTACTCGGTTTCCGTATTGTAGAGATTGACGAGGAAGCTGAAGTCTGTATCGAAAAAATTGGGGTCCCGGAAGTCGAGGCTGAATACCTTCCTCTTGGTGCCGAACTGGGTATTGAGGGAGGCCTTCCAGCCCCTCCCCAATAAATTGTTCTCGCTTAGCTGGACGACACCGAAGAGCCCGTCTACGGAGCTGAATCCCAATCCCCCGGATATGGTCCCGGTCGGCCCCTCCTCGACTTCCACCTTGACGTCCATTTCCTGCGGCACGGTCGAGGGGGCCGTACTGATCTTGACGTCCTTGAAGTAGCCGATGCGGGTGAGGTTATCCTTGCTCTGCTTGAGCCCGGTGGCGTTGTACGTCATGCCGTCCGCCACGGAGAGGTTTCGGCGGACCACGCGGTCGTACGTCTTGGTGTTGCCGACCACATCCACCCTTCCGAACCGGAACTTGTCCCCCCTTTCCGCCTTGTACGTCACGTCCGCGAGGGGATATTCCGTGCGCTTTTCCACGAGAGGGGAGACGATCGCGAGGGCGTACCCCTTGTCGTTCATGGCCGTGGTCAGGGTCAGGACGTCCGAAAGAAGGGCCTCCCGGCTGAACACCTCTCCGCTCCTGAGCTTCAGGGACCTCCGCTGTTCCATTTCACTCAATCCGGACTCCCCGGAGAACCGGATTTCGCCGACGCGGTATTGCCGCCCCTCGAAGACGTGGATCGTCACCACCAGTCCCTTGGGCCCCCTTTCGATCTTCGGATCGGACACCTTGGAGTCCAGGAAGCCGTTGTCGTGATAGAGCGCCTCGATCCGCCGAACATCGTTCTCGATCATATCCTTCTTGAAGGTCCCCGATTCGGTGATGAACGAGAACCAGCCTTTCTTTTTCGTCTCCATCCCTTTCCGGATTTCCTTCTCCCCCAGATACTGGTTGCCGGTGATGCGAATCGTTTCGATCATGAGCTTTTCCCCTTCCGAGACCCGGAAGGCGACGCGGATGGAGCCGTCCGCCTCCTCCTCGACGGAGGATTCGACGGTCGCGTCGTAAAACCCCTTGTTCTGGTAGACCTCACGCATCTTGCGCGCCGACTCCTTGACCTTCTCCTCCTGGAAGAGGGTCCGTTCCTTGACCGAGAGCACCTCCCGGAGGTCGGAGGTGTCCACCTCCTTGTTCCCCTCGATGGCGATGGAGGAGACGACCGGCTTTTCCACGACGAGGACGGTCAGTCGCAGGCCGCCGGAAACCTCCTCCGCGTCGATTTTCACGTTGGAGAAATACCCCATGCGGTAGATCACCTTCACATCCTCCCGGATTTTCGCGGGGTCGAACTCCTCGCCAACGCGGGTTCCCAGGACCCGCAGGATCGCATCGGATCCCACCCGGTTCGCCCCCTGCACCCGGATCTCCAGGACGGGGAAACCGGCCGAACCGGCGTGCGGAGGAAAGATCGTCGCGACCGCCAGGATGGCCGCGACGGTCGAGGCAGCCACCCGGAAGGCGGTCACTGCGCGATCCGCCCATCGTCGATCTTGAGAACCCGGTGCATTCTCCCGGCCAACGCTTCGTTGTGTGTGACGACCACCAGGGAAAGCTTTCTGCTCCGGTTCAGGTCCCCCAGGAGCACCGCCACGTCCCCTGCGGTCCCCTTGTCCAGGTTCCCGGTGGGCTCGTCGGCCAGGAGGATTTCCGGGCCCATCACCAACGCCCTGCAGATGGCGACCCTCTGCAGTTCGCCTCCGGAAAGCTCCCCGACCCGATGGGTGAACCTTTCGGAAAGTCCAACCTCCGCGAGCAGATCCTCCGCTCTTTTCCTGGCCTCGTCCCGCCCCATCCCGGCGATCAGACAGGGAAGCATCACGTTCTCCCGCGCGTCGAACTCCGCCAAAAGATGATGGAACTGGAATACGAAACCCACTTTCCGGTTCCGGAACCCGGAAAGCTCGCTCTCGGTCATCAACGTCACGTCCTGCCCGTCGTAGAATACGCTTCCCGAGGTCGCCCGATCGAGAGTTCCCAGGATCTGGAGGAGAGTCGTTTTGCCGGCCCCGGATACACCGACCACTCCGAGCATCTCGCCGCGTCTCAGGGAAAACGAGATGCCTTTGAGAACCTCCACCGGCCCGCCCCTTTTCGGAAATTCCTTTCGGAGGTTTTCGACGCGCAGGAACGCGACGCTATTCATACCGGATCGCCTCCGCAGGATCGACGAGCGAGGCCTGCCGCGAGGGGTAGAGGGTCGCCAGGAAACAGATCGCGATGGAGCAGAACCCGACCAGAATCAGGATCGCCGGGGAAAGGTCCACCGGCAGGGTCGAGATGTAATACACGTCGCTTGGCAGCCGGATGAACTGATACCGCCGAAGGAGGTAGCAGAGAAGAACTCCCAGGACCGTTCCCGCAAAGGTCCCCGCTACCCCGATCAGAAGCCCCTCGAGAGCGAAGATCTTGCGGATCATCCTGCGCGTCGCACCCAGGGTCATCAGCACGGCGATGTCCTTGGTCTTGTCCATGACGACCATGATGAGCGTGCTGATGATATTGAAGGCGGCGACCATCACGATCAGGACGAGAATGATGAACATGACCACCTTCTCCAGCTTCAGCGCCGAGAAAAGGTTCCGATTGCTCTGCATCCAGTCCTTGGCCCAGTAGGGGTAGCCGAGCTCGACCCGGATGCGGGAGGCGATCCGTCCCGCCTGGTAGATGTCGCCGACCTTGACCTCGATCCCCGTGGCACGCCCCTCCATTCCCATGATCCTCCCCGCCTCTTTCAGGGACACGTAGGCGAAGGAGGAGTCGTACTCGTACATTCCCGATTCGGAAAATCCCGCAACGCGAAATGTCGCGACGCCCGGGAACGCTCCCATCGGGGTGATGTTCCCCCCGGGAACCAGGACCTCCACGATGTCCCCCGGAGACACGCCCAGGTTGGCGGCAAGCTCCTTCCCGAGGATCATCCCGTGCAGGCCGTTTGTCGTCTTCCGATCGAGATCCTCGATCTTTCCCTTCCGGATTTCCTTTGGAAGCCGCGTCACCTTCCCGATCGTGGCGACATCCACACCGCGCAGGATCGCCCCCGTCGATGCGGTTCCCGAGGAGATCATCACCTGGGAGAATATATAGGGGCTCGCTGCGGTGATGCCGTCCATCGTCCCGACCCGCTGTGCGAGGGCAAAGGGATCGGAGATGCTCCCCTCGAGGTTGGTCACGTGAATGTGGGCGGTGGCGCCGAGAATCCTGTCCTTGAGCTCCTTCTCGAAACCGTTCATCACGGCAAGGACGATGATGAGCGCCATCACTCCGACTGCCACGCCGGCAACCGAAATCGCCGTGATGATGGAGATGAACGTCTGTTTCCGTTTGGCCAGGAGGTATTTCAGACCGATGAAATATTCGACCGGAAGGGCCACCCTGCGCTACCCTTCTTTCCGAAGCTGCGGGAAGAGGATCACGTCCCGGATGGAGGGGGAGTCGGTGAAAATCATCACCAGGCGGTCTATCCCGATCCCTTCGCCCGCCGCCGGAGGCATTCCATATTCGAGCGCGCGGAGGAAATCTTCGTCCATCGCGTGCGCCTCTTCGTCCCCCCTCTCCCGGGCCTTTCGCTGCTCCTCGAACCGTCGTCTCTGCTCCAGGGGGTCGGTAAGCTCCGAAAACGCGTTGGCGATCTCCCTGCCCCCAACGATCAGCTCGAACCGGTCCACGACGTGGGGGCGGGATTCGTTCGCCCGGGAGAGAGGCGACACTTCGATGGGATATTCCGTGACGAAGACCGGCCCCCCGATCTTCGGTTCGGCGACTTCCTCGTAGAGGGCGACCAGGAGAGCGCCCGCCGTTTCGTCCTCTTTCCCGGGAAGTCCCAGCCCACGGGCCATTTCCCGGAGGAACCCCGGGTCGGACAGCCGCTCCTCCGGGACGTTTCCGTATCGTGCGACGGCTCCCGCAACCGTTACCCTCTCCCAGGGGGGGGCGAAATCGACCGTCTGCCCTTGAACGGTCACAGCGGTTTTTCCGAAGAGGAAAAGCGCGAGGGAGGACAGCATCTCCTCGGTGAGGCTGATGAAATCCTCGTAAGTCGCATATGCCTGGTAGAATTCGAGCATCGTGAACTCGGGGTTGTGCTGGGTGGAGATCCCCTCGTTCCGGAAGTTCCTGTTGATTTCGAAGACCCGCTCGATCCCCCCCACGAGAAGGCGCTTGAGATACAGCTCGGGGGCGATCCGCAGGAACAGGTCCATGTCCAGTGCGTTGTGGTGCGTGATGAACGGCCGGGCGGCGGCCCCCCCCGCAACCGGCTGCATCATCGGGGTCTCCACCTCGAGGAAATCCCTCGAGGCCAGGAAATTCCGGAGAAAGGAGATGATCTGGCTGCGCCTCCGGAAGACCTCCCGTACCCCGTCGTTGACGATCAGGTCCACATACCTCTGCCGGTAGCGTGTCTCCACGTCGGAGAGCCCGTGCCATTTTTCGGGAAGGGGCCGGAGAGACTTGGTGAGAACGCGGAAGCGCTCCGCCTGGACGGTCAACTCTCCCGTTCGGGTGATGAAGAGGGGGCCTTCCACCCAAACGATGTCCCCGACGTCCGTCGTCTCCCGAAACCGGAGATACTCCTCCTCGTTGATCTCGTCCTGTTTCAGGTAGGCCTGCAACCTCCCGGTCCGGTCTGCGATCACCAGGAACGCCGCTTTCCCGAAGTGCCGAGCGGCCACGACCCGGCCGGCGATGTCCACCCGGATTCCTTCTCTTTCCAGGTCCTTGGCCTCTTTCCCCTCCGCGATTCGCTTCGCGTCAGCCGTCGTCCACCCTACCCGCTGGTCGTTGGGGTACGGGTTGCCGCCGCGCTGCCGGACCTCGTCCGCCTTCCGCATCCGTTCCCTGACGAGGTCGTTCCATTCTTCCGTCACGAGGGGCCCTCCGTTGTTGTTCGCCGATTCCCGGGAAGCTTCCAGACCGCCCGGCGCGCCGTCGCGTGTTTCCCGGCTACGCGGAGCGCTGCTCGCCTTCCGCGACCGCAGAAAGAAGATATTTGCGAATGAATGCGATCAGTTCGCCGTCCAGCACGGCATCCACGTTTCCCGTCTCGTGTCCTGTGCGGTGGTCCTTCACCATGCGGTAAGGGGCAAGGACATAGGACCGGATCTGCGACCCCCAGGCAATCTCCTTTTTCGTCTTGTGCGCCTCCGCTACCTTTGCTGCACGCTGGCGCATTTCCAGCTCGTACAGCTTCGACCGGAGGATCTTCATCGCCGTGGCACGGTTCTTGTGCTGCGATCGCTCCTGCTGGCACAGCACCGTGACCCCGGAGGGTTCATGGGTGATCCGGACCGCCGATTCGACCTTGTTGACGTGCTGGCCTCCGGCTCCGCTTGACCGGAGCGTGTCGATTTTCAGGTCGGAGTCGTTGATCTGAATCTGGACGTTGTCGTCGATCTCGGGGGATACGAACACCGACGCGAACGACGTGTGTCTCCTCTTGTTCGCATCGAAGGGGGAGATCCGCACGAGGCGGTGCACACCGCTTTCCGCTTTCCAATACCCGTACGGGTGGTCCCCCGACACAAGAATCGTGGCGCTCTTGATCCCGGCCTCTTCCCCCTCCTGCCGCTCCACCACCTCGACGCCGTACCCGCTCCTGTCGGCAAACCGTGTGTACATCCTGAGGAGCATCTCCGCCCAGTCCTGCGACTCGGTCCCTCCGGCCCCGGCATGGATCGTCACGATGGCGTTCCGCTCGTCGTTTTCCCCGCCGAGCATCCGCTCCACCTCCATATCGTCGAGACGGGCCGACAGGGAATCGGCGTGCTGCTCGATCTCGGTGGCGAGGGAAGGATCCTCCTTCTCGTCGTAGAGCTCGAGGTAGGCGTGGAGGTCCTCCAGGGATTTCGCGATGTCCGCCCACTTCGCGAGAATCGTCTCGAGAGCCTTGCGCTCCTTCAACAGGGATTCCGCCTTTTCGGGGGAATCCCACAAACCTTCCTTCGCGGTGGCCTCTTCGAGTTCGGCCAGGCGGGCTTTTTTCCGTTCTACCTCAAAGGTAGCCCCGAAGATCGTCGAAGCGCGATGCAAGCAATTCGGATTTATCTGCCAGGACTCCTACTGCCATGGGTTCCTCTCCCGGGGATCATCAGGATTAAAACATTAATTATAGTACAAATTATCGCGAATATATCCCCTGTTTTCGCATACCACGTCTCCCCCCCCCGAGGGTGGATCTCCCCCACGAGGACCCCCTTTCGAAAGAGCTCCAGTGTCGCCACCAACTCTCCCCTCTCGTCGATGATCGCGCTGATCCCCGCGTTCGCAGCCCGCACCATCGGTCTCCGAAACTCCACGGACCTCATTCTCGCCATGGAGAGGTGCTGACGGGGTGCAACCGTGTCCCCGAACCAGGCGTCATTGGTGACGTTTACCAGCCACATCGCCCCCTCCCGGACACTCCCGCGGAGAATCTCCGGAAAGATCGCCTCGTAACAGACGGTGGCCCCTACGGGCTCCCCCCGCACAACAAACAGGGCCGGGTCCCTCCCTGCGGAAAAATCCTCCTCTCCCACCGTCAGTTTCCGGAGAAAGAAGAGGAGGCGCCGGAGAGGGATGTACTCCCCGAACGGAACCAGGTGCTGCTTGTCGTACCTCCCCTCCGCGATACCCCTTCCACCGAGGAGGAACACGCTGTTGTAATACTTCCCCCCCCCGGAGGGGTCGAACCAGGGGGCGCCGAAGATGAGCGGAACCCTGTTCTCGATCGCCACACCGTCCACCACTGCGCTCAACTCCCGTTCCCATCCGTAGAAAAACGGTGCGGCCGTCTCGGGCCACACGACCACCTCCACGCCCTCCCCTGCCGCTTCCTTCGTCAGGGCGCCGTAGAGCTGGAGCGTCTCCTTCTGGCGCACGGGGTCCCACTTGAGGGACTGGTCGATCCCCCCCTGCGCGATTCCCACCCGGATGGTCCTTTCCGGGGCATACCGACCCTCCGATGCCTTCCCCGCGACCCCATACGCGTACAGAAACAGGGCGACCGCAGCCGCGCCGGCCAGGTGGGAAAACAGGATCTTCCGTTTCCCCCGGGCCCAACCGGCGCCTGCGATGTACAAACTGACGTTCGCCGTCGCCAGAAGGAATCCCAGCCCGTAGACGCCCGCCAGATCTGCCGCCTGGCGGAGTCGGGAATCCCCCGAAAGACCGTACCCGAGGAGCAGCCAGGGAAAACCTGTGAACAGGACGGATCTGGCGTACTCGACGCATACCCACGCGGCGGGAAACCCCCACAATCCGGCGATACCGAACCGCCTCCGGAGCAGGTGGGCGAAGAGTGCGGCGAGTGAAACGTAGATCCCCAGATAGGCCGAGACAAGAAGGGCGGCGAGCCCTCCCAGAAACCATCCCAGATTTCCCGGCACGGCCACCGTGTAGGCGATCCAGTAGATGAGGAGGAGATTGGCGAGTGTGCCGGCCAGACATCCTCTCCACGCAGCCTGGCGGGCACTGGCGGACATGGTTGAGATGATCAGGAGGGGGACGAGACACGCAAAGGAGAGTCCCGGGATGTCATAGCCGGGCATGCCCAGCGCGTACAATGCGGAAAAGGCCGCGCAGAGGGCTGCCGTCCCGGGCGCGGAGGCCCAGACATCCGGGTAGTCCCGGGCGATCCCCCCGGAAAGTTCGCCCTTCAAATGGGGCTTCTCCCCTCTCCCAGGCACGAGCGGTACACCCGGATTTCCTCCTTGCGCATCCGGGCAGCCTCCGCCTTCCCCTTTTCGTGATCGTACCCGAGGAGGTGCACGACGCCGTGGATGATGAAGTACAGGACTCTCTCCTCTTTCGAGCACGGCCAGTTCCTCGTCTGTGCGAGGCAGGACCGGGCGGAAAGCAGGATATCCCCTGCGAGGAGGACGGACGACACCTCTCCCGCGTCGTCCTCGGGAAAGGAGATCACGTTCGTCGTCCCCGTCCGGCCGAGGAATTCCCGGTTCCACTGCTCCATTTCCTCGTCCTCCACTACCAGGATCCGGAGATCCGCCCTCGACACCCCCAGGATCCCGAGAGCCCTCCGGACAAGCACCCGGAGGACATCTCCCCGGAAAGGGATGGGTCGCATGTGCTGCCGGACGCTGATCCTGTACCTGGAGGCTTCCCGGTTCACTGGATCCTGCTCGCCGCGGCTTTCGGGTATTCCAGGCGGCTGTGGGAAATGGCGGAGAGGACCCTGCTGAACGCCTTGCCGACCGTGGAAAGGTCGCGCAGCGTCATGTCGCACTCGTCGAGCTGGCCGTCGAGGTAGGCTCGGTTCACAATCCGGGTCACCGCCTCCTCGATCTCATGGGACGAAGGGCTCCGAAGGCTCCGGCAGGCGGCCTCCGCAGTGTCCGCGAGCATGATGATGGCGGCCTCCCTGCTCCTGGGACGCGGCCCCGGGTAGCGGAAACCCTCCTCGGACGCCTTGCGCTCCTGGATCATGGGCTGCGCCTTTTCCAGGAAGAAGTAGAGGAGGCTGGTGCCGTGGTGCTGGGAGATGATCTCGATGATCCGTTCCCCGAGACGGTGCTCGCCCGCGAGCCGGACGCCCTCCTTGACATGAGAGAGGATGACGATCCGGCTCATCCCCGGCGTCAGATTGTCGTGGATGTTGCTCCCCCCCGCCTGGTTCTCGAAGAAGAATTCGGGCTTGCCGATCTTTCCCACGTCGTGGAACAGCGCCGCCACGCGGCAGAGCAACGGGTTGGCGCCGATCGCCGTCGCGCCGGCTTCGGCCAACGTTCCCACAACGACGCTGTGGTGGAACGTCCCTGGGGCATCGATCATGAGGCGCCGGAGGAGGGGATGGCTCGTGCTCGAAAGCTCCACGAGTCGGATGTCGCTCGTGTACCCGAACGCGTATTCGGCCACCGGCAGGATGGCGAGCGCGATCGGACCGGCCGCAAGCCCGTTCAAGGCCCCGAAGATCCCGGCCCACACGATTCCCGATTCGCCGTGGAAGGCGAACTCGAGAGCCACGGCGGCAAGGGCGCACACGGGGGACGTAAGGACACCCGCCCAGAGCATCTTGTACCGGTCCGGTACCCTGCCCGACCGGGATGCCCCCGCCGTGCCGGAGAGAAGCAGGAAAAGAAGGGTCGACCACATCCCCTGGGCCGCGGCGGCCGTGAGAACGGAAGCGGCGACGGTGAACAGGATCGCCACCTCGGAATTCAGAAGGATCCGGACCACCATGGCGAACGCCGGAAGGGGAATGAGGTAGACATAGATGCGCGACGGGATGATCCCGCCCCGGGGTGTCGGCGCGGCAGGGAGAATATCCGTCACCGCTTTCGCAAGAAAGAAAAGCGTCAGGGCCAGGATGCACAGGAACAGGAAATCCCTCGCGGCCAGGCGCACCTTCCGGACTTCCCGTCCCGCGAACCCGAACCATTCCGACAGGAACAGGGCGACCGCCAGCGTGAGGGCGACCGCCCCCACGAAAGGAAACATCTGTCCGTACCGGCCGCCCGCGCGGGGAAGCCACTCCTCGCCCCAGACGTAGAAGAGGGCGACGAACACCGCCGCGAACAGAACCCCCAGGGGGCCCTCTTTCAGCAGACGGTTCTTAAGCCTCCCCGGGACGGTATCGGGGGGGTGCCTATTCCTGGCTCCGTTTTTCGTATCGCTCATAGGCCTTGATGATCTCCTGCACGATCGGGTGCCTGACCACGTCGATCTCGGTGAACCCGCAGAAGGCGATCCCCTCCACCCCCCTCAAGAGGACAAGCGCCTCGTTCAACCCGGAGATTCTCCCCGACGGGAGGTCTGTCTGGGTGACATCCCCCGTGATCACGGCCTTGGAGCCGAACCCGATCCGGGTCAGGAACATCTTCATCTGCTCGGATGTGGTGTTCTGCGCTTCGTCGAGGATTACGAAGGAATCGTTGAGCGTCCTTCCGCGCATGAATGCGAGCGGGGCGACCTCGATGACGCCCCTCTCCATCATCTTGCCCGCCTGCTCGTATTCGAGCATCGTATACAGGGCGTCATGAAGCGGCCGGAGGTAGGGGTTGACCTTCTCGGCCATATCCCCCGGGAGGAATCCGAGTTTTTCCCCCGCCTCGATCGCCGGACGGGCAAGGACGATCCGTTTGACCTCCTTCCGGAGGAGAAAACCGATCGCCATCGCCATGGCGAGAAAGGTCTTGCCGGTTCCCGCAGGGCCGACTCCGAAGACGATGTCGAAGTCCCGGATGGCGTCGAGATACCTCTTCTGCGCAACGCTTTTGGGCGTGATGATCTTGTTGCGGGAGGACTTGAACACCACGTCCTCGAACACGGTCGCAACCTCGGCGTTCCGGTCGGAGCGGACGATCTTGACCGCNNGCCACGACATCGTTGGATGTGATGGGAATCCCCTTGCGGATCACCCTGTACAGCCCCTCGAGGACCTTGGCCGAAAGCTCCACCTGGATCGGGTCGCCACTGACGGTCAACACGTTCCCCTTCGGGAGGATCGAAACACCCAGGAATTTTTCCACGATCCTCAGGTGGTCGTCGTGGCTTCCGCACAGGTCCGCAAGGACCGCGGAGTCTTCGAAGCGCACCGTCCGTTCATCCAACGACGTCGGTTCCATCGGGTTCGCCATCCTTCCTCACCGGTAGAAATCCGCCCAGCCGGCGAAGATGCGGGTTACCGAGGGGGACAAGAGAACCGTGTATACCCAGGATCCCGCCATAACCGCTGCGAGCGCCCATATCGCCGCACGCAAACAGCCGATTGCATATTTCCGGGACATGGTCTTCCGGATGGCTTCCTCCGCATCGGGTCCCTCATCGTCCACTCCGGAGATCTCCACCAGGCCCCTGTCCCAGAGGCCCCACAAGGCCCGAAGACCCTCGTACCAGGTGAGGCAGGCCTTCCGGAATACCCGGTAGGGGTCGGAGGAATAATCGACCACGTTCCAGACCTCTCTCTCCTCCTCCGGCAGGGCCATCGGGTCGATTTTCACGCCTCGCTTTCGGGTAACCTGGAACCTCCCGGGCGGAAATTTCCCTCGCAAATGAGGATATTCGTCCAGGAACTGCATCCCTTCCATGAGCAAGACATCCGCGCGCATGGAAGCGGCCATCCACGGGGGCGGGCGCACGGCGAACACCTCGAACCGGTAATCGCCTTCCTTGATCCGGAGCGAATAGTAGATGCTGTCCTTTACCTGCAGGTAGAGATATCTGGCGAGCTTCTCCCCCGAGATCTTCCCCTTTTCCACCAGGATCTCCCCGATCTTCCTCCCCTCCTTCTCCCTCAGGGTGAGGATGCGGCGGAGCTCCTCCGCGGTCAGGTAGCCTGCTGCCACCAGCATGTTCCCGAGCAGGGCATGCCGGGCCCGGTGCCGGTCGGGCTGCACATCGACGATCATCCCGTCCGAGAAGAGGAATACCGTCTCCCGATCGTCCCCGCGGATCGTGAGGGCACCGCTCTTCCCCTGGCTTGCCACCAGCTGGAAGATTTCCGGAATGCCGAAGTCGGATATCTTCCCCTGCACGCCTTACCCCCTTTCCCCGTTGATCCCGAGCATCCGCTGCATCCTCCCGAACGACCGGATTCCCCACACGGCTCCGGCCAGCCACAGGGCCGCCGTGCTGATGATGGCCCATCGGGCGGCGATCGACTGGAGCTCGGAAACGATATCGCCTCCCTCCCGGGCACCGAGGGACAACGACACGGCCGCCAGGGACAGGCTCAGAAGCACGACATAGGCCATCGTCCGGAACTCCTTGCCGGACCATAAACCACCGGAACCGGGCACCAGAACGGAAGCTGCCTTGACGTAGTTCCGGTGCATCCGGATCCCCAAGGCCCTCCGCTCCTTATCCTCCCCGGCCCGGATTCCCCAGCCGACGTGCGTCTGGCACATATTGCAGAAATCGGTGGCTTCCCGGATTCCTACAACGAGGGTTTGGCTACCACACCCTCGGCAGGTGGCGTGGACCCAGACCCGCAGGGCCAGGAACTTCCAGGTCACCGAGGATAGCCAGACGAGCACGAGAAACAGCAGGGCGACCTGGGGCGTGAGGGGGCGGAAGAACATCCGGTAAAACACCCCCTCGCCTGCTTCCCAGAGCAGAACGTTCCACCGCTGCAAGAGCACCCCGGTCAGTTCGCCCAAGGGAAGGGGGGAGGCCAGCCACTCTCCCGCCTCCATATCCGAAGGGTGGAACCGGAAAGGGGAGAGCCCCCGCACCTTGTCCCATGCCAGCGGCTGAATCAGCCGGGCCCGCTCCAGGTTGAATACCTGAAGGTACGCCTGGTAGGCGTTCCACAAGGCCGGCCCATCCTCAAGCCGTTTTGCGAACGCCGCCTCGAAATCGGATAAGGCATCCTTGATCTTCCCCTGGTTTGCGCGGGAGATTCCCCTGTTGTTGCGCACCTCGGGAATATCCTTCCCCGCTTCCACGAGCTCCGTCCAGATCCGTTCCGCCTTCTCGTGATTTCCCGCTTGCATCGCCGCGCGAGCCTGGGAAAACTCGACCAGCCAGTAGGGCGCTGCACCTCCTACCGGCACACGACCTTTGCTGGCCTCCGCAGGCCACTGCTGGGGGATATACCCATCGGCTCCCAGCCACCCCTCCGCCGGCGAGTCACCGGTCACCTTGTGCAACTGATGAAGCATGCTCCCTCCGAGAAGAAGGCTCGCAAGAAGAAGGATCGCGGCGGTCATCAGCATCAGTTCTCCCCGGCGCAGGTAGGCCACCGAAAATACCATCCAGTAGCACACCACCACCGCGAGTCCGATTCCCGTAACCAGCGGGAAGACAAAAAGGACGGCACCTGCCAGGGGGGAGAGGTACTCCCGCTTGGGAAGGCGGACGATCCTGGATATATCCAGTTCCAGGGAAGGACGCGCCCGGAGGAACAGGGCGATCGAGATCAAGACCACGAACCAGCAGACGGATGCCGAGACATAGGAGATGGCCCAGGCGGCGTATCCCAGAAAGGCCGGCCCGAATCCCCAAAGAGCCCCGGAAAAACCATGGAGATCGGGGAAGAGGTCCCCCAGCCGGAGACGGAGGATGTCCTCCTTGACGAGCCAGGCCCACATCTGCCCCGAAAGGGGGGAAACTTCCGCGAGGATCCGGAAACTGGGGGCGAGACGGTCCTTCCATCCACCCTGGTCCGCGCGCCGGAAGACCAGATCCGGAATGGCATTGATGGAGAGAATCCCGTGTGCATACATCCTCTTCCGGAGCCGCCGAACCTCAGCCGTGAGCTCCTTCTCCTTGCCGGGGCCCGCCGCCTCCACCACGCGTTGGGCCTGCGCACTGACTTCCGGGGCGTACCCGGGAACCAGATCACCCGCCCCGCAATACCCGGGAAACGCCATTACCAGAAGAACAAGTACGATAGGAATGATCGCGGAAGAGGTCCCTACGCGATCGCTGGAAACGTCAATCCTCATTAATATTGTATGGTATCATTGGTTCGAGGAAATTCCGATATGAGCAATTTTCCCTCCCTCGTCAGGATCATGGAGCGGCTCAGGGGGGAAGGCGGATGCGAATGGGATCGGGTCCAGACGCACGCCTCCCTTCGGCAATATCTGCTCGAGGAGGCCCACGAGGTCGTGGACGCCATCTCCCGGAAGGACCCGGGGCTCCTGCGCGAGGAACTCGGTGACCTCCTTCTCCAGATCCTCTTCCACGCCCAGATCGCAAGGGAACAGGGGGAATTCGACATCACCGATGTGATCAGCTCCATCTCCGAAAAGATGGTGCGCAGGCATCCGCACGTCTTTTCCGACGCGAGCGCCTCTACCCCGGAAGCGGTTTCCCTCCAGTGGGAACAGATAAAGAAGACGATGGAAAACAGGAACCACTCCTCCCTCATCGGCGGCGTTCCCAGGAGCTTCCCCGCACTCCTCCGGGGCGCCAAGATCACAAAAAAGGCAGCCCGGGCAGGATTCGACTGGGAAAACACGGGGCAGGTCCTGAGGAAAGTCGGAGAGGAGATGGAGGAGCTCAAAGAGGCCATTTCCGTGGGAGATTCCGAAAAGATGGAGCATGAACTGGGGGACATGCTCTTCGCCCTGGTCAATCTGGCCCGATTCCTCAACGTCAACCCTGAGGTCGCCATGGCCTCCGCCAACGAACGGTTCGAGCGCCGGTTCGAGGCGATGGAAAAAATCGCTGAGGAATCGGGGTGTTCCATTGAGAAGACGGACCTGCAGACGCTCGACCTCTTCTGGGAAAAAGCGAAAAAGATGACGAGGTGAGGCTTCCCCCCGATTCCCCACCGACTGGGGATAGATTGTGGATGGAATTGTGGAACACCTTCGTTCTGCAAGCAGGCTGTGCGGGTTAACCATTTTGCCTTTTTTTTATGCACCCCGCCGCTTCGTCGAGGCATCTTTTCTCGAACGCCAGCAATGTTCTCTTCGCGGCGATCCCTTTTCCGAACCCGACCATTCTCCCCCCTGCTCCCACCACCCGGTGACAGGGTACGATGACGGGCCACGGGTTTCGCGCCAGTGCGGCGCCCACGGCGCGGGCAGCCTCCCCTCTCCCGCACCTTGCGGCAAGTTCGCCGTAGGTGATCGTCTCCCCAAAAGGAACCTTGGCCAACTCTTTCCACACCATGCGCTGGAAACCGCTGGCGAGAGCCCAGTCCAGAGGGATTGCGGCAACGGCCCCGGCCGGGATCTGCCGTCCATCGGAATACGCCAGAAGAAAACGGCCGGCGCTGCACTCGGCGGGGTCGATCTCTTTTGCCCCGGGCAACGTTCCCGCAAGGACCGCCTCGAGTTCCTCCCGGGACCGCTCCCATTCCACCGACTGCACCACTCCCTCCCGGAGAACCGCAGACGCTGCGCCATAAGGGAGCAGAACCGGTCGCGTGGTGCGGAGAGCGCTCCCTTCCCCTTGCCGGTCTTTCGGATCCGCCTGGAGCGGTTCCCTGGGCCTTCGCTTTTCCTTTGACATTTCTTCCCTCTCCGTATTAGATTCTTTGTTTACCGCGATTTCAATATTCCTCAGGAGGGACCGGTTGGCCAAGAGCAAGTCCGCAATCAAGAGACACAAGCAGAGTCTGAAACGGAAAGCGAGAAACCGGCACGTGCGATCCTCCGTAAGATCCGCCATCAAGGATGTCCGGTCCGCCCTGGAAACAAAGAGCGGCGAGGAGGCCGGGAAGGCCCTTTCGAAGGCCGCCTCCGTCATCTCCCGGGCCGGCTCGAAGGGTGTGCTTCACAAGAAGAACGTTGCCCGGAAGGTGGCCAGGCTCTCCCGGGCTGTCCAGAAGTCGGCGGGCAACGCGTAAGGTTCCCTCTCAGGCAAGAAGCTTAAGCAGAGCGATCTCGACCACCTGCTCGGGGGTGAGTCCGCTCCCCCCCTTCAGGTCCCCGTCGATCCGCGACAACGCCGTGAGGATTTCCCCCCCCCTCGCGGCCGTGAACGTTTCTCTCTTCCTCCCGTACCGCATCCCCATTCCCTTTCCGGGTTGCACCGCCGCGGACATCTTTCTCCGTACCGACCAGGCGATCGCGCCGACCAGTGCGTGGTAATCCCCGGTATCGGCGGCGGCGGCGAATCGCCGGAATTTTCCGAGGCACCCCTTCCGGTCCCGGGCCATCAGATCGTCCGCTAACCGGAACGGGTCCACCATTTTCCCGGCGACGCAGACNNACGGGCCCTGCGCTCGGAACAGGGGACCACGAGCAGGACGGAAGGATCGGGGGACTCGAGATACCTCAGGACCTCCTTCCGGGGACCCTGTTTCCACTCCCCCGCATCGGGGAGGTGAAACACTCGCCGCCGGAAGAAGAACGAGGGGGACCGCCATGCCGCTTCGGGAGATTCCCGTTCCAGATCCGTACCATTCCAGTGGACGAGTTCCGCCGTTTCTCCTTCCTTCCGGAACCGGGAGACGAGCTCTTCCGCAAGCATTTCCGAGAGTCTTGCTCCTTCTCCCCCCAGGACGTACGCGGGCGCCGGTTCGTCGGAGACCCAGGAACGGATCAGGGACGGGGCAGGGACCTCCCTCATAGAATCTCCCCAAGGGTCTGGCTGATTCTCCGGGCGAGCCGGAGAGAAATCTCCTCGAACGCCACCCGGTAGTTGGACTGCGTGTACTGGAAATCGGGGCCGGAGTAGTAGGAGGCGGAGTCGGTCAGCCCGTCCTCCTTCCAGAGAAGACGTCCCCGGGCGACCTCGACCACGCGGATATCCACGAAGATCGTCATGCGGTACTCGAGGGCGTAGTTATCCTCCCCTCGGGAAACCACATCCAGGCGGACTCCCTGTAACGTCCCTTCGATTATGTAATCCGCCATGCTTCGCTCGAACCTCCCCCGGAAGCCCGATCGGAGCATCTCCTCCCGCAGACGGGCCGCAATGTACGCCCCGCCATCCGGGACGAGCGACTCGTTCGTGAATGGCCTCAGATCCACCCGGATCCCGGGATCGGCGAAGCGGGAGCCCGTCTTCCCCTGGAGGCTGTATCCGCATGCGGGGGGAAAAAGGAGCGGGAGGAGAACAAGACCCCAGGCGGCGCGACGGAGGATCGAAGGGGAACGGCTCCCGCGCGCGGTTTTTCCGGACAGGACGGATCCCATGCGGCTAGACGACGATGCTCACGAGCTTCTTGGGAACGTACACCATTTTCCGGATCGCCTTCCCTTCCGTATACTCGAGTACGCGGGGATCCGCCATGACCCTCGACCGGATCTCCTCCTCGGTTGTTTCGGCATCGACGATGATCCGCGACCGCAGCTTCCCGTTGATCTGAACGACCACGAGGATCTCCTCCGCCCGGGCAACATCCTCGTCGAACCGCGGCCAGGACTGGGTCATTACCAGTTCTTTCCTCCCGATCCCCTCCCAGAGTTCTTCGCTTACATGGGGGGCGAAGGGCGAAAGCATGAGAAGGAGGATCTCGATCGCCTCCCGAAGCGCCGGGCCCGTCCCCGGGGATTCCCAGTCCGCATCCTCGACCAGGTAGAGGAAATTGACCATCTCCATGATCGCGGCAAGGGCCGTATTGAAGTGGAATCTCTCTGCCACGTCCCCGGTCACCTTTTTCAGGGTCCGGTGGGTCACCCTCCGCACCCGCCTGGTCCCGGGGGAGTCGTCCCAAGGTCCCCCGGCCCGCAAGACCGCCTCTTTGCGCTGCGCAACCAGCCGGAACACCCTCCCGATGAACCGGAATGCCCCCTCGACCCCCTGTTCGCTCCAGTCGAGGTCCTTTTCGGGGGGAGACGCAAACAGGGAGAACAGCCTCGCGGTGTCCGCGCCATACCGCTCGATGAGCACGGAGGGCTCCACGACGTTGCGCTTCGATTTCGACATCTTCATCGAGCGCCCGACCGTAACCTCCTCTCCGCACTGCCTGCACCTGCTCTCGGGGTCGACCTCCTCCGGATACCGCCATCCGTGTTTCGGGCACTCCATCGTCTGCATGCACACCATTCCCTGGGAAAGGAGCCGCCGGAACGGCTCGTTCCCGGGGGCAAGACCGCGGTCCCGGAGGTACTTGTGGAAAAACCGTGCGTAGATCAGGTGCATGCAGGCATGCTCCACGCCGCCGATATACTGGTCCACGGGCATCCAGTTCCTCATTTTTTCCGGGTCGAGCGGCTCCCTGTCGTTCTTCGGGTCGATGTACCGGAGGAAGTACCAGCTCGACTCGAAGAACGTGTCGAAGGTGTCCGTCTCCCGTCTGGCCGCGCCCCCGCAGGCCGGGCAGGGAACCCGGACCCACTCCTCCGCGCCAGCCAGAGGGTTTCCCTTTTCGCGGGTATAGGGGAGGTTTTCGGGAAGGACAACCGGGAGGTCCCGGGCCGGGACGGGGACGACGCCGCATGCCTGGCAGTGGATGACCGGGATGGGGCACCCCCAGTACCGCTGGCGGCTCACCCCCCAGTCGCGCAGGCGGTACTGGACCTTCCCTTTCCCGATCCCTTTCTCCTCGAAGTACGCCGTGATCCTCCGCTTCCCCTCCTCGCTGTGCAGCCCGGTGAACGGTCCGGAATCGACCATGCGTCCCGGTCCCTCGTAAGCGGAATCCATCGTCCCGGATGTCAGCGTCTCCCCGTCCGGCTGGATGGCGACCACGACGGGGAGACCGTATTTCTTCGCGAACTCGAAATCCCTCTGGTCGTGGGCCGGTACCGCCATCACGGCCCCGGTTCCGTATTCCACCAGGACGAAATTCGCCGCGTAGATGGGGATCCTGCTTCCGGTCACGGGGTTCCGGCAGCTTCCGCCGGTGAAGATCCCCTCTTTTTCCGCCTCCTCGCTGGAGCGGACGATCTTGTCCTGCTGCGCGACCCGCTGGACGAACGCCCGCACCTCGGCCTCCCGCCCCGCCCTCCGCGCGAACTCCATCACGAGCGGGTGCTCGGGCGCCATGCTCATGAACGTAGCCCCGTAGACCGTATCGGGGCGCGTAGTGAACACCGTGATCTTCCCGCCCCCGTCCTCGAGAGGAAAATCGATCTCCGCCCCCTCGCTTCGCCCGATCCAGTTCCGCTGCATCTCGAGAATGTTGTCCGGCCACCCCTCCCGGAGCTCCTCGTGCCCGGAGAGCAGCTCCTCCGCGTACTTCGTGATGCCGAGGAACCACTGGTCGAGTTCGCGCTGGGTGACGGGCACCTGGTCGTGGATGAAGCAGGTCCCGTCCCGGTTCACCTGCTCGTTGGCGAGGACGGTCTGGCACTCGNNGAGCAGGTGGAGAACTCGCGGTCCCAGTCGTAGGAGATCCCGAGCTCTCGGAGCTGCTCCCTCATGAAGCCTATGTTCTCCCACGTCCACTGGGCGGGGTGGGTGCCGTGCCGGTGCGCCGCGTTTTCCGCGGGCAGACCGAAGGCGTCCCAGCCGATGGGGTGCAGGACCTGGAAGCCCCGCATCCGCTGGAAGCGCGCGATGAGGTCCCCGATCGTGTACACCCGGACGTGCCCCATGTGGATGCGCCCGGACGGGTACGGGAACATCTCGAGGCAGTAGAATTTCGGGGCGGTGATCCGGTCCGGGCATCGGAATACCCCTTCCTCCTCCCACCGCCTCTGCCACTTCGCCTCGATCGTCTTCGGCTGATACCTCACGTTTTCACCTTCTTCTTCCTGATTTCCGATATCTTGTCCAGGATCCCGTTGATGAACGCCCCGGACTCTTCCGATCCGAACCGCTTGCCGAGATCGACCGCCTCATTGATCGCCACGACAAACGGGATGTCGCGCGACCAGTTGATCTCGAACGTTCCCAGGCGAAGGATGTTCCTGTCGACGAGCGTCATCCTCTCCAGACGCCAGTTCTCTGCCGCCAGGCGGATCAGGCCGTCGATTTCCTCCCGGTGCTCCCATACCCCCATGACCGTCTCCCGGTAATATTCCGCATCCGAGGCAGGACCGGAAACCAATGGAAAAAGGGGGATGGCCTCCTCCGGGCCAACCCCCAGGAAATCCATCATGAACAGCGTTTGAAAGACCTTTTCCCGAGATTTCCGGCGCAATCCCCCAGCCCCTGGCTCCCCAGATCGTTACATCTGGCGCAGGAGTTTCGCCATCTCGATCGCGGACAGGGCCGCCTCGAACCCCTTGTTCCCCGACTTGGTTCCCGCCCTCTCGATCGCCTGCTCGACCGTGTCGGTCGTGAGCACCCCGAAGGAGACCGGGATTCCCGAATCGAGCATCACCTGCGCGATCCCTTTCGTCACCTCGGCGCTCAGGTAATCGAAGTGAGGGGTTCCTCCGCGGATGAGCGCTCCGAGGGCGATCACCGCGTCGACTTTCCCGGCGGACGCTCGCCGGACCCCCAGCGGCAGCTCGTAGGATCCGGGGACCTTCACGAGGAGGATGTCCTTCTCCTGGACCCCGTGCCGGCGAAGGGCATCCAGCGCCCCCTCCGCAAGGCGGTCCGTGATGAAGCTGTTGAACCGCGAGACCACGATCGCGATTTTCAGGCCCTGCCCCTGGAGGTCGCCCTCGACGGTCCGTACCATCTCCCCTCCCCTATTCCACGCTCAGGATATGCCCCATTTTCTTCTTCTTGGTCTTCAGGTACCTGACGTTCGCCTCGTTCGGGGGAACCTCGACGGGGATCCGCTCGACCACCCGCAGGCCGTACCCCTCGAGCCCGATGATCTTCTTCGGGTTGTTCGTGAGCAGGCGGATTTCCCGGACCCCCAGGTCCACGAGAATCTGCGCCCCGACCCCGTAGTCGCGCAGGTCCGGCTTGAAGCCAAGCCGCTGGTTCGCCTCGACCGTGTCGAAGCCCCTGTCCTGCAGCCGGTACGCGCGGATCTTGTTCTCCAGACCGATTCCCCGACCTTCCTGTCTCATGTAGAGAAGGATCCCCGTTCCCTCGGTTTCGATCCTCTGCAGCGCGTTGCGGAGCTGCTCGCCGCAGTCACACCGGATCGAGCCGAACACATCGCCCGTCAGGCACTCGGAGTGCACGCGGACGAGCACGGGAACCTCGGGCCGGATCTCCCCTTTGACCATGGCGATGTGGGTGTCGCCGTTCATCGTGTTCCGGTAGGCGTACGCCGTGAACTCTCCCCCCGACCGGACGGGCATCTGGGTCTCCCCCACCTTCAGGACCAGCCTCTCGCGCCGCATGCGGTACTCGACGAGGTCCCGGATGGAGGCGATCTTCAGCCCGTGCTCCTTCGCGAATGTCTGGAGGTCGGGNNCGTTCATGATCTCGCAGATCACGCCGGCGGGCGTGCACCCGGCGAGGCGGGCCAGGTCGACCGACCCTTCGGTCTGCCCGGTCCGCACGAGGACACCACCCTTCCTCGCCACGACGGGGAATACATGTCCCGGCCGGACGAGGTCCTCGGGGCTGGCGTTCGGTGCAATCGCCACACGGATGGTGGTCGCACGATCGTGCGCCGAAATCCCCGTGGTGACGCCTTTCCGGGCCTCGATGGAAACCGTGAAGGCAGTCCCGAACGGAGAGGAGTTGTCCTGCACCATGGGCGGAAGCTGGAGCTGTCTCGCCCGCTCCTCCGTGATGCTGAGACAGACGAGCCCCCGGCCGTGCCGGGCCATGAAATTGATCGCCTCGGGTGTGACGTGGTCGGCCGCGATCGTCAGGTCCCCCTCGTTCTCCCGGTCCTCGTCGTCGACGAGGATGATCATCTTCCCCGCACGAATGTCTTCGAGGGCGTCCTCGATCTTCGAAAGCATCATCCTGACGGCAGCCTTTCTACGCGTATCCGTGTTTTTTGAGGAAATCCAGCGAAATGCCGCTTCCCCGGTCTTCGAGAACCTTTCGGACGTATTTCCCGATGATGTCCGTCTCCACGTTGACCGCTTCTCCCGGGCGCATTCCCCCGAACGTCGTTCGCCCCAGGGAAAGGGGGATCAGGGTGACCTCGAATCCCTCCGGGTGGACGGAACTGACCGTGAGGCTCACCCCGTCCACGGCCACGGCGCCCTTGTAGACAATGTATTTCATTATAGAGGGATCGGTTCGTATATGGAATACCCGGGACTCCCCCGCGTTCCGGACCTCGCGGATCGTCCCGGTGCCGTCGACGTGGCCGTACACCAAGTGGCCGTCCAGGCGGCCGGAAAGGGAAAGGGAGCGCTCCAGATTCACCCGCTCCCCCGCCGTACGCTTCCTAAACGTCGTCCGGGATAGCGTTTCCGCGGAAATATCGGCGGAAAACGTTTCCTTCTCTTTCCCGGTCACCGACAGGCACACGCCGGAGACCGAGAGGGAGTCCCCCACTCGGATCTCGCCCAAGGGGAGGGCGGTGGAGACGCGCAGGACGACGCCCGTACCCCGGGAAACGATCGAAACCAGGGTACCGACGTCTTCCACGATGCCGGTAAACATATCCCCTCACACGGCAGGCACGGGCTCGGCGACCACCATGATATCGCCTCCCGCCCTCGTAACCGAGGTAATTGCCAGTCGCCTTCCCTCTTGGATGCGGCGGACGGCGAACCCGGCGACCGACCGGACTCCTTCGCCGAGAAGAAGGGGCGCGAGGAACAGGATATACCGGTCCACCGCGCCCGCCTCGACGAGCCACCCCGCTGTCTTTCCTCCCCCCTCGGCGAGGAGGGATGTGATCCCTTCCTTCCCCAGCGCGTCGAGGAACGCCCCCGGTTCGATCCGCCCCTTCCGTACCGGGAGAAGGAGAACCCGGATCCCGAGGGAGCGAAGCCGGTCCGCCTCCCCCCGGGGAACGCCGCGGGGCGCCGCGACGATCACCTCTCCTCCCGCTTCGAGGAATCGTCCGCTCCGGGCCACCCCGGAAACCCTCGAGGTAAGGATCACCCTGCGCGGGTTCCTTCCTCCCCGTCCTCGCACCGTGAGCAGGGGGGCATCCCGCCGGAACGTCTCCCCCCCGACCAGGACGGCATCCGCTTCCGATCGCATCCTGTGGACCATCTTACGCGCAGGCTCTCCGCTGATCCACCGGGATTCCCCGTCGGCCGTTGCGATCTGGCCGTCCAGCGAGACGGCAAGTTTCAGCGTCACGAACGGTCTTCCGGACACCACCCACCGGCAATACGGCCGGTTGAGGGAGCGCGCCTCCTCTTCCATCATTCCGCGGACGACGGTGATTCCGGCCCTTCGCAGGGCACGGAACCCCCTGCCGGCGACTTGCGGGTTCGGGTCCTGCATCGCCGCAGCCACTCGTCGGACCCCGGCCGCGATGATCGCTCCGGTGCAGGGACCGGTGCGCCCCATGTGGGCGCAGGGCTCGAGGGTCACGTACAGGTCCGCCCCGCGGGAAGCCGCACCCGCGGCGCGGAGGGCCTCCACTTCCGCATGCGGCATCCCCGCCGCCCGGTGATATCCCGATCCCACCACATTTCCTTTCCGCACCAGGACAGCACCGACAGCCGGGTTGGGCGACGTCCTGCCGGCTCCCCTCCGGGCGAGGCGGAGGGCCAGTCGCATGAACCGGGGGTCGGGAAAGGGCATCCTCTGCGCCTTATTACGGCTTCGACGGACGTTCGGGAGTCTCCGAGATCAGCGTCTTGATCTCCTCCACGAATTGGCTGATGTCCTTGAACTGGCGGTAGACGGAGGCGAACCGCACGTAGGCGACATCGTCCATCTTGAGGAGTTCGGCCATCACCCGCTCCCCGATCTGCACCGAGGAGACCTCCTTCTCGCCCGATGACTGGAACTCCGCCTCCAGCCCGTCCACGACCTGCTCGATCGCGGCATAGCTCACCGGGCGCTTCTCGCACGCCTTCAGGATCCCCGTGAGGATCTTCTGGCGTTCGAACGGCTCGCGCCGGCCGTCCCGCTTGACCACGAGGGGGAGCTCCTCCTCGACCCGCTCATAGGTGGTGAAACGGCGCCGGCAGGAGAGGCACTCCCGCCGCCTGCGGATCACGTCCCCGTCCCTGCCCGCCCGGGAATCGACCACCCGGTTGTCCGCGTGTCCGCACCGGGGACATCTCAAGGGGCGCTTTCCTCCATGTGCACCAACTCCACTCCCACCTCGGCGATCATCTGTTCGGTCAGAGGGTCGCAGTACCCGTCGAGGTAGACCACGCGCCGGACTCCCGAGTTGATCAGCATCTTCGCGCAGATGATGCAGGGGAGATTCGTGCAGTAGAGGGTGGCGTTCCGGGTGGATACGCCGTGCAGGGCCGCCTGGATGATCGCGTTCTGCTCCGCGTGCAACCCCCGGCAGAGCTCGTGCCTCTCCCCGGAAGGGACATCGAGCTTCTCCCGAAGGCATCCGGTGACCTCGCAATGGGTGACGCCGGAGGGGACNNAGCTTCGCCATGTCCATGAAGTAGGAATCCCAGTCCGGGCGGACACGCGAGGCGGTGTTTCCCACGCTACCTCCCCCCGTATGCGGCGATACGCTCCGGGTAGAGGGGGAAGGACTCGCAGAGGTCCCGCACCTCCGCGGCGACCTGTTTCTCGGTCTGCGCGTCCCCCGGAGCGGACAGGACGTCCGCGATGATGTTCCCGATCCTTTCCATCTCCTGTTCCCCCATCCCCCTCGTGGTGACCCCCGGGGTCCCGAAGCGGATGCCGCT
>DOTC01000164.1 GCA_003513855.1 Deltaproteobacteria bacterium
GGTGGGCCCGCGGGGAGCGCCCCTTGGCCCTGGCGCGGGCGCATGTGTCCCCGTAGGCAAATCCGCCCGCGGCGTCCGTGACGCCGTCGATCCCGTCCGTGGCTCCGCACAGGACCCCCATCCCCTCCGTCCCGTCCATGGCAATCGCGGCAGACAGGGCGAATTCCTGGCACCTCCCTCCCCTCCCTTTTCCGGAGACCGTCACCGTCGTTTCCCCCCCCGCGAGCAATAGAACCGTTCGCCCCGGCGAAGTCCTGCCCGCTATTTTCCGCATCTCGGCCACAAAGGCCCGCCCGCATTCGCGTGCTTCCCCGCGGAGAAACCCCGGCAAGGTGCGGACAGACGCCGCACGGTCGCTTATTGCCGCATCGGCCGCCGCCTCGAGGGCCCTACGGTTCGTGGCAAGAATGGCTGTGGTCACCCCGAGGCACGCCGGATCTTCCGGCTTGAGGGTCTCGGGGATCTTTCCCGCGGCTCCCAATTCCAGATGCAGAAGGACGGAATCGGGGACATTCGGCAGGATCCTATACCGGGTGAGAACACGCAGGGCATCCCGGTACGTTGTGGGATCGGGAGAAAATGGTCCGGAGGCGATGACGGAAGGGTCGTCACCGGCGATGTCGGAGAGGAGAAGCGCCCATACGAGGGCAGGATAGGCCACCTCGGCCATCCGGCCTCCTTTTACCAGGGAGAGGTGCCTCCTTACCGTGTTGACTTCCCCCATGTCCGCTCCCGATCGAAGCAGAAGCCGGAGCACGCTCTCCTTTTCGCCGATCGAGATGCCCCTCGGCGGCTCGGAGAGCATGGCGGAGCCCCCTCCGGAGAGGAGAGCGACGACAAAGTCCCCATGTCCCGCATTGGACAAGAGGTCCATCACGCAGCGGGCAGCTTCCCGGCTGCCGTCATCGGGGATGGGATACCCCGCCTCGATATACCGGATCGGTCCGGCCTCCCCGTCTGCTCCTTCCGGGACGGCGATGACCCCCGCGGTCACCATGTTGCCCAGGATGGACGCGGCCGCCTCACCCATCCCCCGGGCGGCCTTCCCTCCCCCGACGAGGAAGACATTGCGCACTTCCTCCCGGCGGGCCTCGACAGCCACGGTCCCGCACTGAAGTGAGAGCCCGTCGTCCGTGATCCGCAAGGCATTCAGGACCAGCGCCCCCGGATTCACGGCCGTCACGGCAGCAAGGAAGATCCTCTCCATAAAGGATTTTGACAGAGGGTTCACCGCTCGTCCTCTCCGCTTTCCCCCCGGGTCTACACTCCGTCCAAACGGTACAGGCCCTTCTCCAGGGCATAGTCCAGGGCCTCCCTCCACTCATCGGACGTAATGCGACGGCCGATCTCCGGAAACCCGAGCGCCCGTCCGCACGGGCGGTACTGGTCCATCAGATTGAGATAGGTATCCTTCCCGATTCCGTCCGCGAGGAAGTCGATCACGCTGCGGGTCGTCGACGCCTCCCCGGGCATGACGAGGTGGCGGACGAGCAGACCCCTCTGGGCCACCCCGCGGCGGTCGATCACCAGAGGGCCCACCTGCCTGGCCATTTCCCGCAGCGCCGCGCGCACCACCTCGGGATAATCCGGGGCGGCGCAATACCGGGACGCCGGTTCCGTGCCGAGAAACTTGACGTCGGGCATGTAGATGTCCACCACCTCTTCCAGCTCCCGCAGCGTATCCACGCTCTCGTACCCGCCACAATTGTACACAACAGGGATCGACAGCCCGCCGGACACGGCGAGGGAGAGGGCCTCGAGGATCTGGGGCGTCACATGCGTCGGGGTGACCAGGTTCAGGTTGTGGCACCCCATCCGCTGGATCGAAAGGAAGATGGCGGCAAGCCTTTCGGCGGACACCCCGCTTCCCTCGACGATGTGGCTGATCTCGTAATTCTGGCAGAAGACACACCGGAGGTTGCAGCCGGAGAAGAAGACGGTCCCCGAGCCGCTCCCCCCCACCAGGGGGGCTTCCTCGCCGAAGTGAGGACCGAAAGACGACACCGGGGCGTTCCTCCCGGCCCCGCAGACGCCCACTTCCCCCGTCGTCCGGTTCACCCGGCACAACCGCGGGCAGATGTCGCACTCCGAGAGCCTGGCAGCGAGTTTCTCCGCCCGGCCGGTCAGGGTGCCGATATCCGGAAAAATGGCCATTTCTTTCATTCTACCGGGGCCGTCTCCCCGCCGCAAAAACCAATTTCCGGCGTCCGGGGCAGACCTGTCCCTCCCGGGTGCCGCGGGAGGAAACAGGAAGGTTTTCTCTTCGAGGAAATGCTGATACCATCACCCGGGTCGGGTGCCGTCCCCCCCGCTCTCCGGGGAGGACCGGGAGAAGCGCGGAACCGGAGAAAGGAGATCCGTCCGGGATATGCAATTGGATGTCCAATCCCTCTTTCTGAACGTCGTGATCGTGATCGGAGTGATCTCGGGGGTCCTTCTCGGGTGGTCGCTCCGGAAATCCAGGGATGCAAAGGAGGAGGCGGAATCGGAACGCCTGCGAAACAGATACCAGGAACTCTCCCAGGATCTGGACAACACGAAGGTGGAGCTCACCCGGAAAAGGGAGATCGCCACCAAGATTCCGATGATCGCAAGGAGCCTGAGCGGGAGTTTACCCGTCAACGCGATCCCGCCGGTCGCCGTCCGGTTTCTGAGGGATTTCTTCCACGCGACCCATGTCGGGTTCTTCGCCTTTCGGAAGGGGGAACAACAGCTGGCCCTGATCGAGGGCGTCGGCTTCCCGGAAGAGTGGAAGGGGGAAATCCAGATCGACCCCGGGGACGGAATCATGGGAATGGCTTGCACGAACAGGATCGTCGCCACGGCGGAAGATTACCACGTGGTAAGAGGACAATTTCCGGCGGGGGTCAACTCCCTGGAACGGTGGGGGGTGTCGCCGGATCTCGTCGCCCCGGTGTCCATGAACGGAAAAATCATCGGCGCCCTCGTCGTGGTGGGAAGCGCAGTCCCCATCAAGGAGGAGATCGCCTTCGCATCGATGGTCGCGGACATGCTCGGAAGCGCGTTCCAGCGCGCCACGACGATCGAGTCGGTGGAGCAGAGCGCATCGATCGACTCGCTCACCAAGCTGTACACCAGGGGCCACTTCTCCCAGCGGTTCGAGGCGGAGATCCGCCGCGCCAAAAACTACGCGCATCCCCTGTCGATCCTTATCCTCGACATCGACCACTTCAAGAATGTAAACGACACGTACGGGCACCCGGCGGGGGACATCATCCTGATGAAGATGGGGGAGATTCTGCGCCAGTCCGTCCGGAGTTCCGACATCGTGGCGCGGTTCGGGGGCGAGGAGTTCGTCGTCATCATGACGTCCGCGAGCAAAGACCAGGCGCTTTCCTTCGGGGAGAACCTGAGGAAAACCATCGAGTCGACAACGTTCAAGATCCCCGGCAAGGATTCCCCCCTCCCGATGACCATCAGCGGCGGCGTGGCTACCTATCCCAGGGACGGAGACACCACGGCCGATCTCCTGCGCGTGGCGGACAAGGCCCTCTACAAGGCGAAGCAGACGGGACGGAACCGGATCGTCCTGACGGAGGAGTTCGGACTGGACGGAAAACCGCTCTCGTAGGAAAAGGATCCCGGATGGTGGATCCCTCCCCCGGAAAAGGTGATACACTGAACCAGATCACGCGGGAGGGGGAAAGGAGTACCTTTCTTGGCCAAGGCGGACCTGGCGAAACTGGAAGGCACGGTCACCGACACGAAAGGCGGGGGAAACTACATCATCACCCTCGCAAACGGGATGACCCTCTCGGCGAAGCTGAGCGGGACCCTGAAACGATACAGGATCCGCGTCGTCACGGGTGACAGCGTCACCGTCGGAGTATCTCCCTACGACCCCACGCACGGGCTCATCCTCTATCGCCACAACAAGTAACCGGCCACACCGGATCCCTGTCACCGGGCAAGAGCACGTTCGATCTCCTCGAGGGAAGGAATTCCCGCTCGGCCCCCCACCTGTCTGCAGGAGAGCGCCGCGGCGGCGTTGCCGAAGGCGAGCATTCCGGGGAACGGTCTCCCGGCAAGGAGGGCAAAGAGGAACCCCGCGTGGAAGACATCCCCCGCCCCCGTGGTGTCGGCTGCCGTCACCTCGATTCCCCGCGTCCGCACCTCCTCCCTCCCGTCGAACCCCAGGGCGCCGTCCGGCCCCAGGGTCACGCTCGCGGTGCGCGGCAGGAAGCGGCGGTGGATCTCCCGGACCGCCTCGCCGGGCGTCGCCCCCGGGAGGAGCTGGGCGACGAAGGAGGAGGCCGCCACGATATGGTCGCACAGCCCGAGAAGCTCCTCCGTTCCCTCCTGGTCCTTCTCGGCATCGAGGACAACCGTCACCCCCGTTTCCCTCGCCGCCCTTGCGGATGCGAGGGAGGCCGGGACGTCGTGGCCGTCCACGAGCACGGCACGGGACCGCCGGATCTCCTCCCGGGGGATGTCCCCGGGAAGAATCCGGATCCGGGCGTCCCTCTCCCACAGGATCGTGCGCTCTCCGGAATCTTCCTGGACGAGGATGATGGCGAACTGCGAGGCGGCCCCGGCGACGATCCTCGTCCGGGAGATGTCGATCCCCTCGTCCCGGAGCAGGGAGAGGGAAAGGCGTCCGTGTTCGTCCTCCCCCACGTTTCCCACGTACATCGTCTTCAGGCCCCACCGCGAGAGCGCCACGAGGGCCGTGGCCACCTGTCCCCCTCCCTGCCTCGAAAACTCGGTCATCCGGAGCTTTTCCCCGGGGACGGGGAAGCGCGGAATGCGGCACAGGTAGTCGATCGCGTTCAGCCCGATTCCGACGACGTCGAACATGGCAGATCATTGTATCCCGGGAAAGCGACGCCTTCATCCGGCAATTCCCCGGAGCTTCGGACCGGCACACCTGCCGACCTCCGGATATTCCGTCGCCCCCGGAGCATGTATAATGACCCTTCCGTCTTCCCGGGACGCGGGGACGACAAGGACGGGAAAGGCGCTTCGGAAGACGGGGCGACGGGTCGGAGACGATGATCTCCTTTTTCGTGATGGCGGTTCCGGCTGCTGCGCTTGCGGCAACCGCTTTCCTGTACAACCGGCTGGTCCGGCTCCGGAACACGGTTCGCGCCTCCTGGTCGGACATCGACGTCATGCTCAGGAAACGGCACGACCTCGTCCCCAACCTGGTCGAAGCCGTCAAGGGATACGCGGGCCACGAAAAGCGCACGCTGATCGGCGTCACGGAAGCACGGGCCGAGGCGATGCGCGCCGAGGGTCCGGAAGACAGGGCGAGCGCGGAAAACGCCTTCACGGGCAGCCTGAAATCCCTGTTCGCCCTGGCGGAAGGGTACCCCGATTTGAAAGCCGACACGAGCTTTCTCGAGCTGCAGAGACAGCTCGTGGAGATCGAGAACGGCATCGAATACGCGCGGAGGTATTACAACGCGGTCGTCCGGGACTACAACACCATGACCGAGGTCTTTCCCTCCAACCTCGTCGCCTCCGGGTTCCGGTTCGAGCGCGAGAAGTTCTTCGAGCTGTCCTCCCTGGAAGAGAGGGAGCGGGTCGATGTCTCCTTCCCTTGACGCGCAGAGCCCTCCCGGCATCCGCGCACGGCTTTTCCTGTTCTCCCTGTCCCTTATTCTCCTGTTCGGCACGGGAGGGTCCCCCGCCCGGGCGGAATATTTCACCATCGGTTCGTTCCACGCCGACATCGTCGTCCACCCGGACTCCTCCCTTTCCGTGACGGAAACGATCGAGACCTTCTTCTCGCGCCGCCGCCACGGGATCTACCGCGACATCCCATTCCGCTACACCGACGAATCCGGGAAGAAGACCACGGCGCCGATCCAGGTCGTTTCCGTTTCGGACCAGTTCCGGAAGAAGAGGCCGTACAAGGTCACTCGCGTCGGGGACGCGGTCCGGATCCGGATCGGCAGGAGCGATGCGTTCGTCGACGGCCGGCAGGTGTACGTCATCGCCTACACCGTGCAAAACGCCCTCCTGTTTCTCGACAGCCACGACGAGCTCTACTGGAACGTGACGGGGAACGACTGGGATACCACCATCCGAAGCGCTTCCGCCAGGGTGGCCGTCGAAAGCGGACAGGAGGACATTCCTTTTCGGGAGAGCTGCTACACGGGGTTGCGCGGTTCGAGGGGGTCCTCCTGCACCTTCCTCCCCCTGGTCCAGGGAGGGGAATTCCGGACCGGCGACTCCCTCTCCCCCCGGGAGGGACTCACCATCGCCCTGGGCTGGGACAAGGGAATCGTGCGGCCTCCTTCGTTCCTGCAGAGAACGGTCTGGACCCTCAATCTCTCCGAAAACGGGGTACTCCTGCTTCCCCTCGTCACGCTCGTCTTCATGCTCGTCCACTGGTACCGAAAAGGAAAGGACCCCGACGTCGGGGGCAGCATCTCCGTCATGTACACCCCACCGGAGGAAGACGGACAGCCTCTCCCCCCCGCCGAGGTCGGCGCCCTTTCCGACGAGCGGCTCGATCCGAAGGATATCACCGCCTCCATCGTGGACCTCGCCGTCCGGGGATTCGTCACGATCCGGGAACTCAAGACCGCCGGTTTTCTGTTCGACCGGACCGATTACCTGCTCGAAAAGGTCAAGGAAGCGGACGGCGATCTGCCCCTGTTCGAAAAGAGGCTGCTGGCCAAACTCTTCTCCGGGCATTCCCGGGAGGTCCTTGTCTCCGACCTGAAATACTCCTTTTACAAGAACCTCGACGAGCTCCGAGACGCCGTCTTCCATCATCTCCAATCCCTGGGCTACTTTCGGGGCCTTCCCGGCAGCGTCCAGGCCATGTACCGCGGGATCGGNNGCGTTCGTCCTTTCGGGGCTCGCGGTTTTTCTCTTTGCCCCCGTCATGCCGGTCAAGACCCGGAAAGGGGCGTCGGCGCTCAGGAAGGTCAAAGGGTTCGAGGAGTTTCTCCTCCGGGCGGAAAAGGACAGGCTGGAGAGAATGGCGGATCAGAACCTGTTCGAGAAATATCTCCCCTACGCGATCGCTCTCGACGTCTCCGACCGTTGGGCCAGCGCCTTCGAGGGGATCTACCAGGAAGCCCCGCGATGGTACTCCTCAACGGGCGACATCGGCACGTTTCACCCCGTGTCGTTCCACCGGTCCCTCGGCAGCGCGCTCTCCACCATGGGGAGCGCGATGTACGCGGCGCCCCGAAGCAGCGGGGGCGGAGCCTCGGGCGGCGGNNTCTCCGGTCCCCTCCCTGCCTCATTTCACCTTTTGCAACAGAACCGTTCCCGCCGGGGCCGAGCCGGACTCCTTCCTTCTCACGCCTTCGGGCCAGCCGCAGGGACAATGGGTGCGAGTCTCGTGCTTGATGCATACGTCGCATACCCTGTCGCCGCAGTACCAGCTCCAGTGGTAGGCGTGCCCGTTTCTCCTGCATTCGGGATGTGCGGTTGTCATCGCTGCACCTCCTCGCTTCCATCTCCTTTCCCCTTTTCATAACAGCAATCTTCATACCAACGGGAAGAGGAAACATTCCGCAGTAATATCAAACATGTAGATATCCCTCTGTCAAAAGGATGACTCTCCCCATCCATGGATCGGTTCCAGGTGGGAAAAAAATCTCATACTGGGGGAGAACATTTACAGAGGGGACCCAAGGGCCGGAAAAGGATACAATGAAAATGGAAGCGGTCCCATGGGGGGCAGGCGGCAACCGGACAACCGGCTCCACGGACTGGAGGTGGCCCATGGAACTCAGGCTGACGAAGCCCGAAGTGGAATTGCTTCACGGGATACTGGAGGCCGACCTCAAGGAACTCCTGAGGGAGATCGCGCGCACGGACACCCGATCGATGCGNNGGCGAAGCCTCCTGAGGGCCCCTCGGGACAGCCGCGGAGAAACCGGCTCCTCTTTCCGGCACGGGGCCGGGCAGATCCCTTAAGACCGATCGGCCCGGCCACGGCCCTTCCCCCGTTCATTCCTTTTTCCGGGCCGCCCGGCGCATCACCGCGTGAAGCGCCGGGGCCCTCCTTCTGCTATGCTTCCCGGTGTACCGCGGACATCCCATTCCCACAAGGAGCACGAGCGCGGCATGGAGACGAGAAACCGCAAGACCCTGTTCCGGGGCCTCGTTGTGGACGTGGAGGAGATGGAGGTAAGGTTCGGCGCCAAGGGGTGGCACCCGTACCAGGTCGTGAGGCACCCCGGCGGGGTCGGCGTTCTGCCCCTGTTCGAAGACGGCACCGTCACCCTGATCCGGCAGCTGCGCCCGTCGATCGGGAGTCGCCTGATCGAGGTGCCCGCGGGACGCCTTGGCCCCGGAGAGGACCCGGCGGCATGCGGACGCCGGGAACTCGCCGAGGAGACGGGCCTGCGGGCGAAGTCCCTTGCCCCCCTCGGCGTCTATCATGGCTCCCCGGGGGTCTTCGACGAGAGAATCCACCTTTTCCTCGCCACGGGACTGACCCAGGAAGAGGCGAACCCCGAGCAGTACGAGGAGATCGGGACGATCCGCGTTTCCCTCGGGGAGGCCCGGCAGATGGCCGTGCGGGGCGAGATCACGGACGGCAAGACGATCACGGCCCTGTTCCGCGCCGGGGTGATGACGGGATGATCCGAAGGAGCGGTCGCTTCCCGGGACCGGGATGGGCATCCCCCCGGTAAGATCGGCCCGACCGGAACACCGGGAGAGCCCCCCTTCCGTCTGGACGGCCGCGTGGGACATCCGGCGGGCGGAGCGGGGCGGCGCCGCATCCGTCATGGGCCGGCAGCAGACCCGCCTGGCCGGCATGATCGCCTTCGCCAGGAGGCATTCTCCGTTCTATCGGGAACGATACGGGCATCTTCCCGACGAGACCCCGGACATCCTTTCCCTCCCCCCGGTGACGAAACAGGAACTCATGGAACATTTCGCGAACTGGGTGACCGACCCGGAGGTGACCCGCGAAGAGGTCGAGCGATTCGTCTCGGATCCGTACCGCATCGGCACTCCGTTTCTTGACCGCTACGTCGTCTTCGCCACCTCGGGCACCACGGGTCGCCCCGCCCTGTTCGTCCACGACCGTGTCTCGGTCTCGGTCTCCCTCGCACTGGCGGCCGTGCGACGGTTCCTCCCGCTGCTGTCTCCCCGTGCGCTCTGGTCCTTTCTCCGGCGGGGTGGCCGCACGGCGTCGATCGTCGCCACGGGGGGGCATTTCACCAGCAGCGTGATCGACGGGCTCGCCAGGCTGCGGTACCCCCGCCTGGCGAAAAGGAACCGGACCTTCTCCCTTCTCCTCCCGCTTCCCGAGCTGGTGCAGGAGATCAACGTCTTCCGGCCCGCGATCCTGGGAAGCTACCCCACGGCGTTGGCGCTGTTGGCGCAGGAACGGAAGTCGGGCGCGCTGCGGGTCGATCCGGTGCTGGCCCTGACCGGCGCGGAGTGGCTCTCCCCCGCGGCCCGGGAACGAACGGCGTCCTCGTTCGGCTGCCCGGTGCGGGACACCTACGCGGCGTCCGAGTTCCCGGGGATCGCCTTCGACTGCGAACACGGCCGCCTCCACCTGAACGCCGACTGGGTCGTCCTGGAGCCGGTGGACGCGGAGTACCGCCCGGTCCCCGCGGGGCGTCCCTCGCACACCGCCCTGCTGACCAGCCTGGCCAACCGCGTGCAGCCGATCCTTCGGTACGACATCGGCGACAGCGTGACGTGGATCCCCTTCCCTTGTCTCTGCGGCAGCCCTTTGCCGGGCATCCAGGTCGAGGGTCGGCGGGACGACGTTCTTCGTCTCCGGGCGGAGACGGGCGGGACGGTCGCGCTCCTTCCGATGGCCCTCTCCACCGTGGTCGAGGAGGCCCCCGGAGTGCGATCCTACCAGCTCGTCCAGGCCGGCCCCGCCCGGATCCGACTGCGCGTCGAGGAAGTCCCCGGCCATGACCGGAACCGGGTGTGCGACGATCTCGCCGCCCGGCTTCGAACCTTCCTCTCGGCGCAGGGAGCGGCATCGGTCGACGTGGAAACGACGGACGAGCGTCCCGTGCGCGACCGGGCCGGGGGAAAGCTCCGGCAGGTCATCGCGGATCCCGCGTCGCACGAAGTTTCGGGAAATCCGCTGGAATGACCACGGCGCACCGGTACGGAGAAGAGTTTCGCGCCGGCGCCCGACATGATACCCTGTTTCCAAGACCCGTTCTTCCGCGAGACAACCGTGCCGGATAAATTTTTAAAACCGTATCTCTACGTCGTCTGCTCCCTGTTCCTCCTTTCGTTATGCATCGGATTTCTCACGCCCCATCAGGTCCAGCAGGAAATCACCAAAACGTTGCTGACCTATTTCTCGCCCCTGCAGAGCTCCACACAGCTCCAGGTGTTCCTCAAGATCTTTCTGAACAATTACATCAGCACGCTCCTTTCCCTGCTGATCGGTCTGCTTTTCGGGATCGGGCCGGTTCTTTTTCTGTTCATCAACGGATTCGTCATGGGAAACCTCGTTGCGTTCGCACTGACCAAGGTCAGCGCAGCCAAGATCCTCCTGGCGATCGCTCCTCATGGAATCTTCGAGGTTCCCGCCGTCATCATCGCGTCAAGCTACGGTTTGTGGTGGGGGGTGAAGAACTACAGGAAGGTGCGCTACAATATCTCTTTCCGGTACACCTTTCATCTGCCCCTGAAAAGATACCTATCTATCGTGCTCCCTCTTCTCGTCGTCGGCGCCTTTGTCGAGGCGTACATCACCCCTTTTCTCATCAGGGCATTCATCTAGTTCGTTGGGCAGGTCGATCCTCATCGTGGAGGACGAAAAGGAGATCCGGGACCTCCTCGCACACTACCTGCGCAAGGAGGGGTTC
>DOTC01000174.1 GCA_003513855.1 Deltaproteobacteria bacterium
TGCTCCTCGTCGATGATGACGAGCCCCAGGTCCCGGAAGGCGATGTCTTTCTGCAGAAGCCGGTGGGTACCGATCACGATGTCCACCTTCCCTTCGGCCAGATCCGCCACCACCTCCGCCTGCTCCTTCCGGGACCGGAAGCGCGAGAGGCTCTCCACGCGGACCGGGTACCCGCCAAGACGCTCCCGGAAGGTCCGGAAATGCTGTTCGGCGAGCACGGTCGTGGGGACGAGAACCGCCGTCTGCCGGCCGTCGAGCACCACCTTGAACGCCGCCCGGACCGCCACCTCCGTCTTCCCGTACCCCACGTCCCCGCAGACGAGCCGGTCCATCGGCTTCTCCGACGCCAGGTCCGCGAGCACCTCCTCGATCACCCTCTGCTGGTCGGGCGTCTCCTCGTGGGCGAACCCCGTCTCGAACTCCCGGTAGACGGCGTCCGGCGGGGAGTTCGGGGGGCGCGTGGCGATCTGCCTCCTCGCGTACAGCTCCACCAGTTCCTGCGCCATCGACAACAGGGAGTCCCGGACCTTTCTCTTGGCGCGCTGCCAGGCGGTGCCGCCCAGGCGCGCAAGCCCGGGGCGGGCGTCCTCGGAGGCGACGTAGCGCTGCACCCGCGCCATCTTCTCCACCGGCACGAAGAGCCGGTCCCCCCCGGCATACTCCAGCACGAGGAAATCCCCTTCCACGCCCGCCGCGACGCGCCGCAGCAGCCCCCGGTACGCCCCGATGCCGTGGTCGACATGGACCGCGAGGTCGTTCACCCGCAGCTCGCGCAGCGAGAACTCCTCAAGCGGAGCGGATGTCTCCCTCCGGCGCTTCCGGACACGGGCCTTCTCCCCGAACACCTCCGCCTCGGTGACGACCGCCACCCCGAGCTCCGGCATCCGGAACCCCCTCGCCACGTCGGAGCGGCAAAGGGCGACGCCCTTGCCTCCCAGCACAAATTCCCGCAGCGATCCGGCGCGCGTGAACGGAAGGGGGTACCGGGACAGAAGCTCCTCCATCCGGTCGGCCTGCGAGGGGGAAAGGGACGTGATCGCGAAGCGGGCTCCCCGTTTCCACCACTCCTTCGCCTCGGTCACCAGCGGGAGGAGAAGCCCCTCGGAGGGGGAGGAGGCGGTCGTGCGGCGGATCTCCTCGTTCCCCTCGATGTCCATCTCCCCCCGGCGGGAGGGCTTCCGCCCGAACGGGGCGATCTCGAGGAAATCGAAGCAGAGGAGGGGGAACCCTGCGAGGGTGCGTGCCAGTTCCTCCGGTGGCACGAACAGCTCGCCGGGGACGGGAAGGCCTTTCTCCTGCCCCGCGAGGAGGAAATTCTCCTCCGCCTCGGCGAAAAGATTCCTCGCCGCGGCCAGGCACGCCGGGGAGTCCTCGGCGACGACCACGCTCCCCTCGCCGAGGTGACCGAAGACGGAGTCGGCGCGGCCGTAGAGGCGGGGAACCATCGCATCGGCCCCGTGGTACCGGATCCCCTGCCGGAGGAGGTCGGAACCGGCCCCGGGGACCGCAGAGGTGGCCGCGAGGAGGAACTCCCCTCGGGTGATGACCTGGGAGCAGGGGATGACGGTAAGCTCCCCTCCCTCCGAGCCCGTCCGCTGGGTCCCCGGGTCGAACCAGCGAATCGACTCGACCCGGTCTTCGTCCAGCGAAATCCGGGCGGGACGGGGGTGGGCGGGGCTGTACACGTCCACGATACCCCCGCGTATGGAGAAATCCCCCGGATCGGAAGTGGCGGGCAGCCGCGCGTAGCCCAGCTCGGCGAGACGCCGCGAGAAACCGTCCCTGTCGATCTCCTCTCCCGCCGCCACCCGGAAGGTCGACGCGGCGAAGACCTCCGGCGGAATCGTCTTCTCCAGCGCCGCTTTGACCGGGCAGACGACAACGAGAGCGCCTCCGCCCGACGCTGCTTCGCGGACGCGGGAGAGGCGGAACAGGGACCGCATCCGGTCGTGGACAGCCACCGGATAGGGGGAGAGGGGTTCGTACGGTGCGACTTCCACGGAGGGGAAACGAAACGCCTGCCCCGGCCCGAGGTAGGTGGAGATCTCCCGGAACATCTCCTCCGCCCCGGCGTCCGACGGGGACAGGACCAGGATCGGTCGCTCCAGCCTTCGGGCAAGCGAAGCGATCAGGAACGACCGGGCCCCGGGGGGCACGTTCATCGCCTGGAGACAGGGGGCGTCCGACGCCTTCGCGAAGGCGCGGGCGAAATGCTCGAACGACAGGGTCGGGACGGACCGAAGCATCATTCCTTCCGCATCAGGAGACGTCGCGCGGCACGCGGAGCATCGCTTCCAGGGCGGACAGCGCCTTCCGGCGGATGTCCGGGGGGACCGTCACGACGGGGGAGAGGGCGACGAGGGCGTCGCGGACGTCCTCGAGGGTCGTGATCTTCATGTTCGGGCAGATGAGCGCGCGGGAGGCAAGGTGAAAGATCTTGCCGGGGTTCTCCTTCCGGAGCCGGTAGAGGAGCCCCATTTCCGTGCCGACGAGGAACTCCTTCGCCCCGGACCGGCGGCAGTAGGAGACCATCCCCGAGGTGGAGAGGACGGCGTCCGCCATCTCCACCACCTCCGGCGGGCACTCCGGGTGGACCACGAGCACCGCATCGGGGTGGGCCTCGCGCGCGCGAACGGTGGCCTCGATGGTGAGCCGCTCGTGCGTGGGACAGTACCCGTCCCACCAGGTGAGCCTCCTGCCGGACGCCTTCTGGACGTAGTGCGCGAGATTCCGGTCCGGCACCATGTAGATCCCCTTGTCCTCGGGGATGGAGCGGACCACGTTGACCGCGTTGCCGGAGGTGCAGCAGACGTCGGAGAGAGCCTTGACCTCCGCGGACGAGTTGACGTAGGTGACCACCACCGCCTCCGGGTGAGAAGCCCGGTAGGCGCGCAGGTCGTCGGCCGTGATCATGTCGGCCATCGGGCATCCCGCTTCCAGCCGGGGCAAAAGGACCGCCTTGTCGGGCGAGAGGATGGCGGCGCTCTCCGCCATGAAGTGCACGCCGCAGAAGACGATGACGTCCTCCTTGCACCGCGCCGCCTCCTGGCTCAGGCCCAGGGAGTCTCCCGTGATGTCGGCGATCTCCTGGATCTCGTCCCGCTGGTAGTTATGGGCGAGCATCACGGCGTTGCGCTCCCGGAGAAGCTCCCGAATCTCGTGTTTCAGCCCGTCCTGCTCCGCCATCCGTCAATCCTTCTCTCTGCGCAGGGCCCGCGAGAAGAGTTCGGTGACCGCGGTCCTGACGTTCTTGCCCTCATGCAAGATGAGATGCACCTGCTCGGAGATCGGCATCGCCACTTCCGTTCGCCGGGAGAGATCGACCGCCGCGCTCGCGGTCCCGACCCCCTCCGCGACCATCCGCATGCCCGCGAGAATGTCGGTGATCCTCTCCCCTTTTCCGACCCGCACGCCCACCATCCGGTTCCGCGAGAGATCCCCCGTGCAGGTGAGCACGAGGTCTCCCAGTCCGGAGAGTCCGAAGAACGTCTGCGGATCCGCGCCGAGGCGGTTCCCGACGCGGGAGATCTCGGCCAGGCCGCGGGTGATCAGGAGGGCCCGGGCATTGTGCCCGAAGCCGAGGCCGTCGGACATCCCCGCCGCGATCGCCATCACGTTTTTGAGCGCCGCCCCGATCTCGATGCCGGTCACGTCCGTGCCGGCGTATACGCGGAACCGCTGCCCGGAGAACGTCGCCTGGAGGGCCGTCGCAACCGTCAGGTCCTTCGACGCCACGGTCGCTCCGGAGGGGATCCCCGCCGCGACCTCCCTCGCGAACGTCGGCCCGGACAGGACGGCAAGCCGTGCCCGGGCCTCCGGAAGGACCTGTTCCAGGATCTCCGTCATCCGGAGAAGCGTTCCGCTCTCCAGACCCTTCGCCAGGGAGACGACGATTGCCCCCGGATCGAGATGCGGGGCGCACTGTTCCCCCACGTCGCGCATGTGCTGCGAGGGAACCGCAAGGGCGACGATCCGCCTCCCGGCAAGGGCCACCCCCAGCGTCGTCGTCGGACGGACCGCCTCCGGCAGCTGCACGCCGGGGAGGAACGCCCGGTTCTCGCGGTTCGAAAGGATTCCCGCGCAGACTTCCGGCTCGCGCACCCAGAGGGCGATGTCCCTGTGCCGCTCCGCCAGCATCGCGGCGAACGCCGTTCCCCACGACCCGCCTCCGACCACCGCGATCCGCTCTCCGCTTTCCGCCGTCATTCGCCTTGTCCTCCGGAGGTCTCCCCTGCGGCAGGGACGTTCACTCCGTGTTCAGCCGTTTTTTGATGCGCTCCACCTTCCGGGCGATGTATTCGGGGTCTTCCCAATCCTCCCGGATCGCCTCGTACTGGGCAAGCGCCGCCCCGAGGTTCCCCTCCCCTTCCATCGCCTGCGCCATCCCCCAACGCGCCCGCGCGGCACCTCTCCGGTCGGAGACCAGGGAAAGGATCTTCCGGAATTCCCGGTCCGCCTCCGCGTACCGCGCCTGCGCGAGGAGCTGATAGGCGTTCATCCATCGCGCCTCCATCGCCCGCGGGGAATCCGGGTACCTCTCGATCAGGTCGGAAAGGACCCTCGCCTGTCTCGCCGGGTCGGGCAGGCCCCCGTACGCCTTCGCCAGCAGAAACATCACCCTGTCCTGCTCCGCGAATCCGGGATCCTGCTTCCGGATCAGCTCGAGGTCCGCCACCGCGGAGGCGTAGTCGAAAAACTGGAACAGCCGGATCTCCGCCCTCCGCACGAGCGCGTGCGGGGCCTCCGGGGACCGGGGATAGTTGAACAGGAGCGAGCCGTAGGCTTCCACGGCGGCCTCGGCATTCCGGTAGTACGAGCCGAAAAGATCCCCCTGCCGCAGGAGGGCGGCGGGCGCATACCGGGACTGGGGATAATCGATCGGGATCGACCGGTAGTCGGCCAGGGCGGCGTCCATCCTCTTTTCGAGGAACGCCTTCTGCCCCCGTTCAAACCGCTCCCGTGCGGGGTCCGCGCAGGCCGGCAGGGAACCGGCCGCGAACGCGAGCAGAAGGAGGGCGCAGGCCGAAAGGGACACCGGGCGTCTCGTGTCCCGAGGAGGGGGGGAGGCCGCAGGGTGCCTCATGCCACCGCCGCCTATTCTTCCTTCTCCGCCAGTCGGGCGAGGGATGCGACGTGCTCGTTCTCCTCCATTCCGATCAGGCGCACCCCCTGGGTGTTCCGTCCGCTGATGCGGATCTCCGCGACGGGCATCCGGATGATCTTGCCGCCGTCGGTGACCAGCATCACGTCGTCCTCCTCGGAGACCTGCGCCACCCCGAGGACGGCCCCGGTCTTCCCGGTCACCTTCAGGGTGATGACGCCCTTCCCGCCCCGGGACTGAATGCGGTATTCCTCCACGGCGGAGCGCTTCCCGAATCCGTTCTCCGTGACGGTCAGCATGGTCCCCCGGGGCCGAAGGATCTCCATCCCCACGACTTCGTCCCCCTCCTCCAGCGCGATCCCCCGCACTCCCACTGCGGTGCGCCCCATGGGGCGGACGTCGCTCTCCCGGAAGCGGATCGACATCCCCTGTTTCGTCAGGAGGAAGATGGCGTCCTCGCCCGCCGTGATCTCGGTGGCGATCAGGGAATCGCCGTCGTTCAGTCCCAGTGCGATGATCCCGCCGGCCCGGGGCCGGGAAAACTCCATGAGGTCGGTCTTCTTCACCGTCCCCTGGGCGGTCGCCATGACGACGTATTCCCCTTCCGTGAACTGCCGGACGGGAAGGATCGCGGAGATCCCCTCCCCCGGGGAGAGGTTGAGGAGGTTCACGATCGCCTTCCCCTTCGCCGCCCGTCCCGCCTCGGGGATTTCGTGGACCTTGAGCCAGTGCACTCTCCCCGTGTTCGTGAAGAACATGATGTAGGTGTGCATGGTCGCGACGAACAGCAGGGAGACGAAATCCTCCTCCTTCGTCCCCATCCCTACTTTCCCGCGCCCTCCCCGTCGTTGCGTGCGGTAGAGGCTGATCGGGTTTCTCTTGATGTACCCCGAGTGGGAGACCGTGACCACCATCTCCTCGTCCACGATCAGGTCCTCGATCTCCAGGGCCCGCACCTCGTGGACGATCTGGGAGCGCCGATCGTCCGCGTACGCCTCCCGGATCTCCCGGAACTCCTCCGCGATCACCCTGAGGAGCTCCGTCTCCTCCGCGAGGATCTTCTTCAGCCGCGCAATCTCCTTCTGTACCTCCTTCAACTCCTCGAGGATCTTCTCCCGCTCGAGNNCCGGTCAGGCGCTGCAACCGCATGTCGAGGATCGCCTGGGCCTGGATCTCGGAGAGGGCGAATTTCCTCACCAGCCCTTCCTTTGCCTCCTTCGGGTCCTTCGATGCCCGGATCAGCTTGATCACCGCGTCCAGATTCGACAGGGCGATCTTCAGGCCCTCCAGGATGTGGGCCCGGCTTTCCGCCTTCCGGAGGAGGAAGAGGGAGCGCCTGGTGACCACCTCCCTCCGGTAGGCGAGGAATTCCTCGAGCGTCTGCTTGAGCGTGAGCGTCCTGGGCTGGTTCTGCACGATCGCCAGAAGCTGCACCCCGAAGGAGACCTGCATCTGGGTCAGCTTGTAGAGGTTGTTCAGGACCACCTCGGCAACGGCGTCCTTCTTCAGTTCGATCACCACCCGCGTCCCGTCGCGGTCGGACTCGTCACGCAGGTCGGAGATCTCCTCGATCTGCCGGTCCCGGGCCAGCTCCGCAATCCGCTCGAGGAGGCGGGCCTTGTTCACCTGGTAGGGGATCTCGGTGACCACGATCGACTCCCGGTCCCCTTTCTTCGTCTTCTCGACGAATGCCCGGGCGCGGATCTGGACGTTCCCCTTTCCCGTCCGGTACGCCTCCCGGACCCCCTCGAGCCCGTAGAGGATGCCGCCCGTGGGAAAGTCGGGGGCGGGGACGAACTGCATCAGCTCCTCGACCGTGAGGTCGGGGGTTTCGACCAGGGCGAGCAGAGCGTCGACCACCTCCCCCATGTTGTGGGGGGG
>DOTC01000055.1 GCA_003513855.1 Deltaproteobacteria bacterium
GGGCTGTCCTGGTAGCAGAAGGCCTCCACGTTGTACCCCAGCTCGCCCAGCGACGCCGCGGCGGAGGCGCCGGCCAGTCCGGTCCCGACAACCAGGATCTTGTATTTGCGCTTGTTCGCCGGGTTCACCAGCTTCATGTCGAAGCGGTGCTTGTCCCACGTCTTTTCGATCGGTCCTGTCGGACATTTTCCGTCGAGAATCACTGTGAGCCCCCTATTTGGTCAAGAAACCGACGAGGATAAGAACGGGAATGGCGCTGTACCCCAGGAGGAAAAGCGCCGAAAGAACCTTGCCGAGCGTCGTGAACCGGGGCAGCGTCCGGTCGTTGTTGCACCCCAGGGACTGAAAAAAGCTCTGGGTGCCGTGCTGCAGGTGGAGGAACAGAACCACCATGGCTCCCACATAGAGAAGGGAGATGGCCGTGTGCCGGAAGCTGCTGACCACCATCGCGTAGACGTCGCCCGGCCGTTTGGCGACCGCCTCGGGAATGATATCGGGCGTGATGCGGAAGGTGAACTGCAGGAGATGGTACACGAGGAAGGCGAGCAGAAGGGCCCCCGTCCAGATCATCGTCTCGCTGGAGAAGGTGGCCTTCAGCTTCCTGTTGACCGCGTATTTCCCCGGATTCGCAGCCCAGTTCTCGAGGGTCAGCAGCACGCCGAAGATGACGTGAACGCCGAGCATGGCCAGCATGAAGGCCCGGAATGCCCAGACCAGAGGGCCCAGGCTGTGCAGCTTCTCGGCGTAGGTGTTGAGCGCGCCCGGTCCGAGGAATATGGAGGAGTTCCCCAGCAGATGGACGATGACGAAGAGGAGCATGAAGAGGCCGGTCACCGCCATCAGGATCTTTCTGCCTACGGTANNGGGGAGAACAGGGGGTCCCCGCCACTCCCTGAACGTATGCATCATCTGCTCCTTGGAGGACCGGTTTTACCCATGAGAAGCCCGACACGAGAAAAAGGAGTCGGCCCGTCGGTATTCTGTATACCGACAGAATATAGGCCTATTGCAACGGCGATGTCAATCTCGCAGGTTGCAGGGGAAACCCTACGATGTGCGGGGGGAATCCGATACGCGGCTCGCCACCGTTGCCATTGCGACCCGACGATTTTCCCCCCTTCTCATTGCCCGTACCAATTGCTACCATCGAGATGGAATCCCGGCGTGATCCTGTTCTCCCCAAAAGATACCGGCAAGGGAACCACCATCTTGCGATGACCGGAGGAAACGTGAAGGGGATAAAGAGGCTTCTTTTCCTGACGTTCCTTCTGGCCCCGGTTGTCGGGTGGTCCCCGGCCGCGGCGGCGGTCCAGGATGCCCCGGTGGCGGTCTACCCGGGATGCGAGGCGGTGTCGGGCGACGACTCGGCATTCTTCGAATGCCTGAGGAAGGCGTCGGAGCAGGGCGACCCGCTGGCACAGGTCAACCTCGGGGTTCTTTACGAAAAGGGCCTCGGCGTCCCCCGGAATATGGAAGAGGCGGTGAAATGGTACCGGAAGGCCGCTGAACGGGGAAATGCCGAGGCGCAGGCGAATCTCGGAGAGGCATACGCGATCGTCCGGCGGGATTACTCCGAGGCGTTGGTTTGGTACACCAAGGCGGCGGAGCAGGGGAATGCGATGGCCCTGTACAGCATCGGGGTATTGCATGCAAACGGCCTCGGCGTCCCCCGGAACTATGCGGAGTCCGTGAACTGGTATCGCAAGGCGGCGGAACGGGGGAACCCGAAGGCCCAGAACAGTCTCGGAAGGGCATACGACTACGGGGTCGGGGTACCGCAAGACCAGGCGGAAGCGATGCGGTGGTACCGGATGGCTGCGGAGCAGGGCCATCCGGAATCCCTGGACCGGCTCGCGAAGGCGGCCGACGGGGGGAATGTCGAGGCACAATACAGCCTTGGAATGATGTACGACAAGGGTCATGGCGTTCCACGGGATGGAACAGAGGCAGCGAAATGGTTCCGGAAGGCCGCCGACCAGGGTGACCCGAAGGCGCAGTATACCCTCGGGACGATGTATGCAAACGGGCAGGGAGTCCCGCAGGACCCGGCAGAGGCGTCGCGATGGTTCCGGGAGGCCGCGGTCCAGGGGAGTGCCGAGGCCCAGAAAGACCTCGGGTGGATGTACGCAAACGGCGAAGGGGTGAAGAAGGATGACGTCGAAGCCGTGAAGTGGTACCGGAAGGCCGCCGATCAGGGTGACCCGAAGGCGCAGAACAACCTGGGGGTGATGTACGTCACTGGGCGGGGGGTGCCTCAGGACTATGCCGAGGCGGCGATGTGGTTTCAAAAGTCGGCGGCCCAGGGGGATACGAAAGCCGGGGAGAGCCTGAAGAGGCTGGAAACCCTCCTCAAAGCCCGGAAGAGGTGACGGGGAACCGAAACCACCCGACGCGCATTTCAGGGATATGCACACGAGAAAGGAGGCGGCGATGGCAGCGGCGATCCCAGTCTCTCCCGACCGGTTCGCCCAAACGGGCATTCGCCTTCTCCAGACCCTGCTCGTCGGCTGCCACCCGTGCAACTTTGCCGTCCGATTCTGGGACGGGACGACGTGGGTCCCCGCATCGGGGCGTGAGGCGGTTTTCACGCTGGTCATTCATCGCCCGGGGGCTCTGCGCGGGATGTTCTTGCCGGGTTCCAATCTTGCCGTCGGGGAAGCCTACATTCACGGCGATTTCGATGTCGAGGGGGACTTCGAGTCCGCCTTCGCGCTGGAACAGGTCCTGACCGGCGAGCGGTTGAGCGCCGCCGACAAACTCCGATGCGCGCGACACCTGATGAAGCTGCCACCCCCCGAACGGCCATCCGTCGGGAGAAGACCCGCCAAACTGTCGGGGCCGCTTCATTCCCTTTCGCGCGACCAGGAGGCCGCGAGATACCACTACGACGTATCCAACGATTTCTATGCCCTGTGGCTGGACCGCCGGATGGTCTACTCGACGGCATATTTCACCGATCCGAAGGAGGATCTGGACACCGCCCAGGAGCGGAAGCTGGACTATCTCTGCCGCAAACTTCGTCTTCGCCCCGGGGATCGCCTCCTGGACATCGGGTGCGGCTGGGGCGGGCTGGTCATCCACGCGGCGAAAACAAGGGAAGTGGAGACGGTGGGGATCACGCTCAACAGGTCGCAGGCGGAACTGGCAACGGAACGCATCCGGGAGGCGGGCTTGACGGATCGTTGCCGCGTCGAGGTCCGGGATTACCGGAAGATCGAGGAATGGGCCGGCTTCGACAAGATCGCCAGCGTCGGGATGTTCGAGCACGTGGGGGAATCGCGCCTCGGGGAGTATTTCGGCCGGGCGTGGCGGTTGTTGAAACCGGGCGGGGTATTTCTCAACCACGGAATCGCGGCGAGCGCAATGCACCCGCTCCATCGCGGACCGTACTTCGCGGACCATTACGTCTTCCCGGACGGCGATCTCGTCCCGGTCAGCACCACGTTGCGCGCCGCCGAGCGATGCGGCTTCGAGGTCCGCGACGTGGAAAGCCTGCGCGAGCATTACCTCCTTACGCTCAGGCACTGGGCCCGGCGCCTCGAGGCCCGGTACGAAGAGGCGAGGCGGACTACCGACGAGGTGACCTGCCGGGTGTTCCGACTGTATCTGTACGGGGCGGCCTACCGGTTCCGGGTCGGCGCCACCAACGTCTACCAGTCTCTCCTTTTCAAGCCCGAAGGCGGGGGGAGCGGGTTGCCCCTGACGCGGGCGGACTGGTACGCATGACCCGCACGGCTTCTTACGGCGTTTTCTCCTCCGTCATCGACAGCACGGCGGTGCCGGCAGCGCGGGCGACGTTGCGGACGATCTTCCACTCCTCCTCGATGAGTTTCCGGGCCGACGACCAGGAACTCTGCTCGATCGATTTCCGGAGCGGTTTTTTCTTCACCAGGGATTCGTAAAGCGCAAAGGCCTTTGCCGCNNAGCCCTGCGACCCAGGCGAGGGCGGAGGCGAAATCCTCCAGGTTTTCGAGCGGCAACAGCCGACCGTTGACCCCGTCACGGACCACTTCCCGCACCCCCGAGGCATCCAGCGCGACCACCGGCGTTCCTGCCGCCATAGCTTCCGTCACCACCATCCCCTGGGTTTCCGTCAGGGAGGTGAATGCAAAGACATCCATTCCCCGGTAGGCCGAGGCGAGTTCCGTGTGGGTCATGACACCCTCGTAATGGTACCTTTCCGAAAGCCCCTGCTCTACAAACGTATTTTCGATCTTCGTCTTCAGCAGACCCTCGCCTGCGAGGAAAAAGTGAGCCCGCCTGTCGCGGTGGAGGAATCGTGCTGCGCTCTCGGCAAGGAACATAAGATTTTTTTCGGGGGCAAGACGCCCCACGTGCCCGATGAGGAAGGCGTCCGGCGGTATGCCCATCCGCTTCCGGAAGGCGTCTCCGTCCCCGGACGCGAAGAGACGGACGTTTACCCCCGTGGGGATGACATCCACGGGTACCTTCACTCCCCGGCGCACGATCTCCCCCGCCACCGTCTCGCTCGGGGCGATGACCGCATCGCAGAGATTGCAATATCCGGTGACGAGGTCGAGCACGAAACGCTTCATCTGATGCGAGTCGCCCGGGACGTAGTGGGTGTACTTTTCGTACATGGTGTGATGCGTGAAGACCACGGGGATGTCCCGGGTGGAGGCGACGCGCAGAGCCGTGTCCCCGAGCAGGAACGGGTGGTGGGAATGGACGATCTGCGGGGTGAAGGTCTTCAGTGCCGAAATCACCTTCCCGGAAACCGGCATGGGGACCGAAAAGTCGCTCCCGTTGAAGTGCTGGATTGCAGGGACCCGGACGACATCCGGTTCTTCCCGGGGGATTCCCTCGAAGACGGGGGCCACGACGACGACACGGTGCCCCTGCCGCCGGAACTCGCCGGCGAATGCCTGGACGCTCCGCGCCACTCCCCCTACGTGGGGGGCGAAGGTGTTGGTCGCCATCAGGATGTTCATGCCGCGCCCCCGCGGGAGAGGAGTACCGAACGTTCCCCGGCCGCGGCATCGACGGGTTCTAACCCGGGAAGACGGATTTCGATGCGCGGCGGGCCGGCCCGCCATTCGCCGGTCCACTCCGCTTCCACCTCCCGGTCCCGCGGCGTGATCGTGACGGACACCCGTCCGAATTCCGTGGGGGCGGGGCCGAAGGAGAGTGGTTCCGGCTGGTCGAGCCACGCGGGAAAGAGGCCCGAGCCCAGGACGAGCCTGTCCCCCTCTTCCCGAAGGAAACCGTCGCGGATCATCAAGACCCATTCGGCGGACGCCCACACGTGGTGCCCATCTCCCATGCACCCTCCCAGCGTCCGGGGGTGAACGGCCTCCGGCCACTGTCCCGTCGGGGAAGCGAGGGCGGCCGTCGTCCGGACGAGGTCCAGGAACCGGGGATCCCCGGCCCGGAGAAGGACCTGGGCCAAGTGAAGGGTCAGGTACGGATTGATCCCGGAGTGGATGATGTCCTGGTAGAATCCCCCGTTTACGAGGCAACGGGAAAGGAGGTATTCGGCAGTATCGAGGAGTCTGGGGTCACGGGGGGAGAAGATCCGCAGGGGGTACCCGGCCGCCAGGGAGCCCACGGCTCCCGAATCCATTCGCCGGTAGGGGGAAGCCGGCATCCCGACACGGTGGAGGAGGTCGGAGACCCGGGCAAGGCTTCTTTCGATGCACTGGAGAAAATGGTCGCTTTCGCGCCGGAAGTGTGCCGACAGATCCGGATCGCCCAGTGCATCGAGAAGCCATGAGGCCGCCCGCAGTCCGGCCACCCCCCAGAAGTCATCCCAGTAGTAATAGTCGTTGGGGCCCAGGTGTTCCGCGCTGAAACCGGGCGGGAAAAGACCCGCGTGAGGTGCGCCGCCCTCCGCGGAGAGTCGTTTTCCCAGAATCCACCGCCCGCCGCGCTCGATGGATGTCCTCCAAACGGGGTTCGGTTTGCGTCCCGTAAGCCTGCAGTAGCGCTTCATGATCCAAAGGGCCTCGCCGTTGGAGTCCCATTCGCCTTCCTGGGAATGGAAAAACCCGGCCCGGGTCTGCCGGTCGGGAAAGCGGTCGAGGACGCTTTCCGCCCGGTCCGCCAGGCCGACGCAGAGCAAGGCGTGGAGGATGAAGGCGGCGTCGCGGAACCAGAATCTCTTGTACGTGTAGGGGCCGGGGTAGACATCCCCGGCGGAATGAAGCACGAGGCTTCGCACGGCGGCGTCGTACAGGAATGCGAACCTGCGATCGGGGACCCGGAGGGCTGTATAGCCGCCGAGCGCTTCTTTCCAGCCCGGTCTCCGGCGCGTCGACTCGACCGGTCTTTTTTTCCCTCCCAGGGGAATATCCACAACAACGTTCTTCGGGGTGCCGCCCGCGACGCGGAAGAGGGCTGCAGCCGTGGCCATGCCGATCTTGCAGTGGATGCCCTGGCGGTGGTCCGGCTCGAAGAGCCGCGGGTGCACGTCGCCGGTCCGGTAGTCGGAGAACCGGTAACGGTCGGCAGGCGTGTCGAACAGGACCACCCCGTGGCGACCGACCCTCCAGCCGATGGCGCCTTTCTCCATGCGGATGTCATGGACGAAGCTTACCCCTTCGGGGTTGTATGGACGCAAGACGACCACCAGGAAAGCGTCCTCGTCGCTTCGGGCGCGAATCGTCATCCGGCAGCAGGGGATATCATCTTTTTCGTCGACCTCGACGCGGGAGGAAAGGCTCCAGTTGTCGAGCAGGCAATGTGTCACCACGGCAAGCCCGCCGTCCAGGTCGAGTCGCTGTTCCACAGCATCCATTTGGGAAGGGATGATGCGGCGGCCGGTCTCGGACGCCATCCAGGCATCGAGGGACCAGCTGTCCCAGAAGGGAGTGAGCAGCCCCCTCGGGTCCACGATGGGCAGGTCGTCGCAGTCTGGAATTCCCACGGCGGTCCAGTTGCGGTGCGTGAGGTTGATATGGGTGAGAGAGAAGGCGCGGGGGATGAACGACTCGTCCTCCGGGTCGAACTGTCGCTCGACCCAGAAAGGCCAGATCCAGTCCATGTTGTGCTGGATCGCCCCGGTGTTCATCAGTCCGCGGGCGTGGAAAACCATGCCTGCGCGCAGCAGTTCGAGGGGTTCCTTCACCTCGAGCGGCTGGGCAAAGCTTTCCAGCCGGGAGAGAACCTTCACCGGATCGACGAGGCCGCGGGACAATGCGGCCCGTCTCACCAGTTGTTTCCAGGGAAACCACCGCCACCACATGGCGATCCCCTTTCTCCACCGTCCGGACAGATCCCGGGCGTGAAAACCTCCCAATATCAGAGTATCACTGCGGATGGCGGTCGCAAGGGCGGGTGATCCGTTGACGCCGCACAGCCAATGAGATAATGAATAGGTTCGACCATGGCAACCTCCGGGAATCCATCGTTTCACCTCACGCTGGCAGGCATCCTGTTTTGCCTCTCCTTTGCGATTCCCGGGAGGGCAGGGGGCCAGGAAGTCCGGCAACAGGGGTGGGTGGAGCCGGAAGTCGATCGACCCGGCTCGGACTTCAAGATCCTGTGGCTGCGGGGAGGGGCCGAGGCGTGCCAGGAAGCGTGCTCCCAGAACCCCCGGTGCAAGGCCTACACCTACGTCCGGGAGGGAGTTGCGGGCAGATCGGAGGGATGCTGGCTGAAGGACGATGTGCCTCCGGCCGTCGAGGACGGATGTTGCGTCTCCGGGGTGAAGACGCCCGATACGGTTTCCCGATTCCGCAAGGAGTCCGCCCTCCCGCCGAGGATGGCGGAACCGCCTCCAGACGCAAAAAAGGAGCAGCTGTCCGTCCCGGGATTTCCGCCCGGGGAACCGGATTTTCGGGCAGAGGAGGTTCCGGAGAAAGGGACGGGGAAACGCGTCGTAGCCGGGTTTTCCATCGGCGCGGTACCTCCCGGAATGGAGGAATCGGGAAGCGACGGGATTCCCGCGGCGCTCTCCCCCTACGCGCATGACATCCGTGTTGGCAGGAGGGAAGCGACAGGGGTGCACTTTGCCGCGACGCCGGGGAAGACCCGGTCGATCCCGGATCCGCGGAACGCGGAGACGCAGGCAACGGGGGCCGGCAAAAGGGAGGTCCGGGAGGTTCTCTACACCGTTTCGCCGTCGATCGGGATGCAGGGTGCTTCGGAGGAGATCCGGACAGGGACGGCGATGAGGAAGATCACCGGGGTCGATATCACGGCGATCCCGCCGAAACGATAATTTTGGGAGGGCGTATGAGCCGATTTCGAATCAGGGTCGCAACGACGTTCGCCGCCGTTTTCCTCATTTCCATGCCTTTTCCGGTGCAGAGCCAGGACGTCCGGGGGGACGCCGGTATTCCTCTTTACGTCAAGTCGCCCTCGGACAGGCCACCTCCCCCGGATTTCGCACCAGACATCATCGGGCCGAATCGGACGGCGGACGATATCCTGGCCTCGATTCCCGAGAAGGATTCGGTGATCGTCATCCGAGGGACAGTGAACATGGGGGGGCGAGAGTATTTCTCCGCGTACCCGGTTTTGCAGGCAGGCCCCCTGGACGAGGCCATGAAAGCGTGCAGGAAGGAATATGTCATGAGGCCCCAGTACAAGGCCACGGACCTTGAGGGGTATACGATGTTCGTGATCGTCAAGGATACAGGATCCGACCCGGATTGCTGGAGGCAGTTCCGGAACCTCGAGACGATCGGCCTGAGCTGCGATCGGATCATGGTGAAGACCACGAAAGAGGGGGAGGCCGTCGCATGGGACAATCCGGACTCCTCCTATGCCAATTCCTACGGTCTTCGGACGTTTGCACTCAGCCCCATCACCTCTAAGTGACACCCCTCTCCACGTTTTCCTGCCTG
>DOTC01000078.1:0-958 GCA_003513855.1 Deltaproteobacteria bacterium
ACCCTTCTCGCCTGCGCGGGGACGAGCCGGAAAAGCCGGGCGATCGTTTCCGCGGCTCTGCCTTTCGCAGTCACTTCGAGGTACCTCCCCAGGAGGATCAGGGTGATGATCATCGCGGTGGTGTCGAAGTAGACTTCCCCCCCCGAGAAGATCATCGCGACGCTGTAGGCGTAGGCGGAGAAGGATCCCAGGAAGACGAGCGTGTCCATCCCCGGCGCCCGGTTCCGGATTCCCGCAACGGTGTTCCGGAGGAACGGGTACCCCGAGTAAAAGAGCACGGGGGCGGCAAGTCCCAGGGCGACGAGGTGGAAAAGCGTTCTGGTCTGCTGCTCGATTCCCTGGAAGTAGCCGGCGTAAAGACCCGCTGTGACCATCATGATCTGCAGGGAGAGGAACGCGGCGGTCCCCAGCCGGAGCAGGAGGTCCGCCTTCTGCCTCGCCAGGGTCTCCTCCATCCCGGTGGTATCTCCGGGGGAGGGGGCGTACCCGAGTTCGGCGATCCAGCCGGCGATCGTCCCCGCGTCGGTCTGCGTCGGATCCCACCGGATCTTCCCGCGGTGGGTGGTGTAGTTCACCCGCGCGTACCGGATCCCCCGTTTTTTCCCGAGGTGCCTCTCGATGACCCAGACGCAGGAGGCGCAGCGGATCCCGGATATCGTAAGATCCATCTCCCCGTCGGCCCCGGCCTCCCTTGCGGCGGCCGCAAAGCTCTCCGGGTCGAGGGGAGGAACGGATGGGGGTCCCGGGGTCCATCCCCGCCTCCGGGCGTAGAACCCGTCCAGCCCTTCGCTGACAAGCAGGGCATACACGCTCCTGCAGCCGGGGCAGCAGAACACGGCCTCCCGCCCGCCGATCTCCTCTCGGATCGCGGATCCGGGACCGATCTCGAGATCGCAGTGGCCGCAGAGAGCCACGTTTCCCCCCATCAGAGCATCGCCCCCCGCACCGCGAACACCAG
>DOTC01000078.1:967-1177 GCA_003513855.1 Deltaproteobacteria bacterium
CGCCGAGGAAAGCAGGGCCCCGTAAACGAGGCCGCACGGCAGGAAGCCGAGCATGAGCCCGAGGGGGAAGAAAGCTCCGGGATTCCCGCCCTCCGACACGAGACGGACGATCCTGCCCACGATCCGGGACCGCCCCGCTTCCCTGTCCGGCGCGCGCAAGGCGGGAATCCATCCTCCCAGGACGAACCCCGTCAGGACGATCAGGAGCCC
>DOTC01000078.1:1297-8148 GCA_003513855.1 Deltaproteobacteria bacterium
CCGCCTCCCGGGTGAGGGTCACCCGGTTCGGGGGCATCCGCATCCCCGGCATCCCGAGATCGATAAACGGCTCGCCGGGGCCGCCATAACCGGGGAGCTCTACGGTGAACTCCAGTTCCGTCATGGCCGTAACCGGCTTCGGGGTGATGTCGAGGATGACGGTCTGCCCGTCCGCTTTCCCTGTGACCGGCCCCTCGTGAATATCCTGCAGCGCTTCCGGAGCAGTGTCGCGGCCACTCGCGGTGACGATCCATCGCCGCTGCGTGCTGATCGTGTCGCTTTCCACCGCGAGGAGGAGCATCCATCTGCCGGCAGCGGGAAGGTCGATCTCACCCGCGTAGATGCCCGCCGCCTCCTCGCGCAGGGGGAAGGTCACGTCATGCTCCGGACCCGACAGCCGCATCGCACGCAGGGAAGCACGCGCGCTTCGCAGGGGACCCTCCGCGGTGTCGATCTCGGCCAGGAGGCGGTTGCGTCCCTCCGCAAGCCGTCCGGGAACGCGGATGGTGAGCCCGAGGTTCTCCTCCTTCTCTTTCAGCGCCAGATAGCTGTTCGCTTTCCTGTAATAATCCTCCTCGACGAGGCCGTCATACGACCTGCCCGCGACGTAGAAGGTCAGCGCGAACAGGAGGGCAAAAAGGGCGCACAGGGCGGAGATCAGCGTTTTCAAGGAAATCCCGCTCCCCTCCGGAGAAGGACGCCGGGGCCCGAGACGACGAAGGTGACCAGCCCCCCGGATTCCTCTCCCTTCCGTACCGTCACATGCCCCGATGCCCGGGAATAGGGCCCAAGGCGGATTTTCCCCTCACCGGACAGGGCGCCCCCTCCTTCCATACCCAGGGAAAGCTCGAGGGGCTCCCGCCGGTTGTTCCGCACCGAATAGCGGTAGACATTCGCGGTGGTTCCGGGGGCCTTTCCCGTCCACTGAACGGTGAACGCGACGGGAGGCTGCAGGGACCACCCGGCAAGAAACGCGATCCCGGCGGCCGCGGTGAGGAGGGAAAACAGGAGCGCCTTCCCCCGTGCGATCCTCCCGCGGTACCCGATGAACGGCCGGATCCCCCTCGGCCCCGTCATCAGACGGCAGGCGTCGATGCACTCCGTGCAGGCGATGCATTCCCTCTGCAGCCCTTTCTTGATGTCGATCGCCACCGGGCAGACGAGAACGCACAGGTCGCACCGCAGACACTCCGCTTTCCGGCCCCGGTCGAATTCGATCGTGAGCGTGTCCCGGTCGAACAGGGCGTTCTGGAGCATCGAGTACGGGCATACGGTGCGGCAGAAGGCGGCGCCTGCGAAGGCGAGCATGGCGAAGATCACCGCCCATTGCACGAGAAAGAACGAAAGGACGGTCCTCGAGCGGAACAGGGCGGTCATGGCATCCGCGGGGGGGAGAAAATACCACAGGAGCGAGACGGAGACGAGAGCCGAGAGGGGAAGGAGAAGAAGCCTCCTTCCGGCGGCCTCCCATCGAGGGGGGAGACAGGAGGCGATCCACGCGCAGATCTCCGGGATCACCGTCTGGGGGCAGGCCCATCCGCACCAGATCCTCCCGAATATGACCGTGGCCCCCACGGCCAGGAGGAGCGCGAACACCGCCCCGAAGAGGACCACCTGGAACTGGTCGATCCACAATACCGCCCCGAAAATATGGAGTTTCAGTCCCGGGACGTCGAATCGCAGGGCGCTTTCCCCGCCCACCTCGAGGAACGGCAGGCAGAGGATGACGAGGGCCTGCGCGAGGGCGGCGGCCCTCCGTCTCGTTCTCCACATGGACGACCGTCCTGTCGATCCTCTCGCCCCGCCTTACGGCTTTGCCTTGTATTCCCGGACGGAATCGACGTAGGAAAGCACCTTCCAGATCCGGTCGCGCCCCAGCTGGTCCCCGAAGGCGGGCATCCCGCCGGGCCTTCCCCGGGCGATCGATTCGTACTTGACGTCGTCCGTCTCCCCGTATGTGAGGTGGGCCGTCAGGTCGGGCCCCACCTCCCCCTTGAGGTCGCCGCCGTGGCACCCCGAACAATGTTCCGCGTAGATCCCTTTCCCCTCGGCGATCGCCTTCGGGTCGAACTCGTACGGGTTTTCGTTCACGACGGTCGCGGCCGCGGCCTTCTCTTGCGCCTCCACTTCCTTTTGCAAAACGTCGTATTGGGACCATCCGCTGATCTCCGGGGTATACGCGACGATGTAATAGACCCCCCAGGCGATCAGGGCGAAAAAGAACACGAGGAAGAAGAGGGGGATCTTGTTGTCCCGCTCCATGTCCTTGAACGCGTCGCTCATGCTCATCTCCTTCGCTCCTTTCCGTGCACACCGGGGGGATCCGCATCATCGGAGAGCATCCGGTATTTGGGGGCTTCCACGGTCTCGCGCCGCTTCCGGGAGTAGTAGTGGACGATGATCCCGGCGAAAACGGCCCCGAGCAGGACGGTGAAAAGAAAATATGCCCAGGCGGAGAAGCTCATCCCTTTCCGAGTTCCCTCAGGTAGGCGATCGTTTTCCAGATCCGGTCCCTCCCGAGCGACCCCTTGAAGGCGGGCATCCCTTTCGGCCTCCCCTTGGCGATCGATGCGAACACCTGTGCGTCGCCCCCGCCGTAGATCCACTCTCTGTCGGCGAGGTTCGGGCCGAACCCTCCGCTTCCCTTTTCCCCGTGGCACGAACGGCAGTTCGCCTCGAACAGCTTTTCCCCTTCCTCCGCGGCCTCGCTGTTCCCCGCGTACGGATTCCCCGTCTCGGCCGCCACGGCCTCGCCCACGAGGGCAGTCTCCTTCCTCGCAAGCGCCTTCACGTCGCTGCCGACCTTCTGGAGGTAGGCGACGAGGGCGTCCATCTCCGTGATCTCCTCCCGGAGGGGGGCGGGAGTCACCTTCGCCCGCGCGGCTTCGGAATCGTAATCCGCGGCGGAGACCTTCTGCCGGAACTCCGCGACCTGGCGGTCGACCTCATTCTTTCCGTATCCGTACCCGAGCACGCTCACCTTCTTCTCCGTCCAGGTCGTGTCGAGTTTCCTGCCGGCGAGCCAGGCGTAGGCGGGCATGTTCGAGCGGTCGAACATGCCCTGGGGGTCCGCCGTGTGCTGGTAATGCCAGGAGTCCGGGTACTTCCCCCCGATCCGGGCCAGGTCCGGGCCGGTTCTCCTCGATCCCCACAGAAACGGCCGGTCGTAGGCGAACTCCTCCGGCTTGGAGTACTCCCCGTAGCGGGCGACCTCCGTCCGGAGAGGCCTGACCGTCTGGGTATGGCAGTTGTTGCACCCTTCCCGGAGATAGATGTCCCGTCCTTCGGTTTCGATCGCCGAGTACGGGGTAATGGTCCGGCTGGTCGGCTGGGTGGACGGCAGGAAGAGCGGGATGAACGTCGTGACCAGTGTCCCCACCGAGATGACGACGACCGACAGGATCGCGAACAGGATCGGTTTTTCGTAGATGTTCATCGGTTCCCCCTGATCAGGCAGCCGCCGGTTTCCGGCCGAGGGTCATGAGCAGGTTGTACGCGAAGACGAGGATGCCCGCGAAGTAGACTACGCCCCCCGCGAGCCGGATCTTCCAGAACGGGTAGAGTGCCGTCACCGAGTCGAGAAAGGTGTACGTCAGCGACCCGTCGGGGTTGGTCGCCTTCCACATCGCCCCCTGCATGATGCCCGCGATCCACAGCGTCACGGTGAACAGAAGCTGGCCGACCAGGATGAGCCAGAAATGCGCGTTCGCAAGCTTCACGCTGTAGATCTCCCTCCCGGCCAGCCGGGAGACGACGTAATACAGGGAGGCGGAGATGATCATCGTCACCCACCCCATCGTTCCCATGTGGACGTGGCCGACGACCCACTCGGTGTAATGGAAAAATCCGGTCATCGTCCTGAGCGCCTGGGTGGGGCCCTGGAGCGTCTGGAAGCCGTAGAAGGTGACCCCGAGGATGAAGAACTTCGCCAGGTAGTTCGACCGCATCTGGTCCCAGTTCCCGTTCATCGTGTAGTAGCCGTTGATGACGGAGGCCCAGGAAGGGGCGATCAGGAAGATGCTGAAGGCGAGCGCGACCGTCTGGATCCACTCCGGAAGAGGGGTGAGCATCAGGTGGTGGGCGCCCGTCCACAGGTAGCCGAAGACGAGCGACCAGAAGGCGACGATCGACAGCCGGTGGCTGTAGATGGGNNGTTCCCGCATAGGCGGAATACGATTTGAACAGGTTCACCGGAAGTTCCAGGTTGTTGAGGATGTAGACCACGGCCACGGTCACGACGGTGGCGATGAGAAACCAGAGGGAGATATACATCTGTTTCTCCCTCCGCTTCACGAGGGTGCCGAAGACGTTGATCGCGAACATCACCCAGAGGATCACGACGACCACGTCGAGGGGCCACTCCAGCTCCGAATACTCCTTCGAGGTGTTCATGCCGGCGAACAGCGAGAGCGCCGCCAGGGCGATGGCGGGGTTGAACAGGAGCAGGTGGGCCTTTCCGAGCCGCGGGAACGCAAGGGGAGAGCGGGTGAGCTTCTCGAGCATGTAGTAGCTCAAGGAGAAGATTCCCGCGAGGGAGAATCCGAAGATGAGACCGTTCGTGTGAACGACGCGGAGACGCCCGAAGGCGAGCCAGGGCGCCAGGTTCAGGGCGGGGTAGGTCATCTCGGCAGCGAGCCAGAGCCCCACGACGATTCCGATGACAAGCCAGAACATCGCCGAGAGGGCGAATCCTCTCACGATGGAGTCCCCGGACCCTCCGTTCCTCATGAGACTTCCCCCGTCACATGGAGTTCCTTGGCCGGCCGGCATGCGCAGAGGTCCTGAGGCCGCCGAAGGAAAGAATAAACCCTGAATATTCTCGACAAATATGCCGAAAAAAACAAGGGGTCGGTCGGCGCGCGGGATGAGCCGCCCCCCAGGAGGATGTGGTTTGGTTGCAATGGTTCTCTTTTCCGTGGTGTTCCAGTCTGTCGCGGCGTTCCTGTCGTTCCGTTTCGTGGTGCGGCGGCGCCTGGGGAAACCGTGGATCCTCGTATCGATTGCGCTGCTCACCATGGCAGGACTGCGGATGTACTTCCTGACTTCTTCCTACAGCGGGATGGACCAGGTCGCCGGCGACCCCTCGATCGAGTCGATCGAGCTCGCCGTATCCTTCCTGCTGGGCGTCGGATTCGTGCTCACGGAGCGATGGTACCTGCTCAAGGAGAGGCTGGAGGGTCGCTTCCGGCTGATCGCGGAGGTGGACCAGGCGTTGATCGGAGTCCTCGACGAGAAGAAAATTCTCTCCGTCGTCTGCGAAGGGCTGGTGCGGGATCAGGGGTACAAGACGGCCTGGATCGGGGTGGCGAACCTCGACGGTTCGGTGAGCGTCGCGGAGAGCTCCGGAGAGGGACGGGGGTTCCTTTCCGGCGTTACGCTCCGGTGGGACGACACTCCCGAAGGGAACTGCCCTCCCGGGGTTGCGATCCGCACCGGGGAGACGTGCGTCGCGAACCGCGTGATGGCCGACCCGCGGACCGGCCCATGGAGGGGCGCCGCAGGGGAATACGGTATCCGGAGCTTCGCCTCCGTTCGGGTCGATGTGCAAAATTCGTCCCCCATGGTTCTCTCCCTTGCCGCCGGACGGGAGGGGGTCTTCGACGGCCTCGAGATGCAGGCCATCAAGGCGATGGCAAACCGTGTGGGTACCGCCCTGTTCAGCGCCAGGCGTCACGAGCTTTTCGCCTCCGCGAAAAATGCCTACAGAGACCTTCTCAAGTCCCAGAGGGACGGGGTGATTCTCATGCGGGGCGGCGTGATCGTACGGGCCAACCCCGCGGGAAGCCGCTTGCTCGGATATGCCTCTCCGGATGAACTGGTGGGGAAGGACCCGGCGACACTCTTTCCCGAATCGGCGGACTCTGATAGGGTTTCGCACCTTATCCGGCCCGAAGTGATCGAGCGGGAATCGATCGTGATCACCAGGATGCAGAGGAAGGACGGTTCCCAGTTCGAGGGGGAGGCCGCGGCNNCGCTCGGCATGCTCATCTTCCGGGATGTCACCCTCCGGGCGCAGACCCTGGAGGAACTCCGGAAGGAGCGTGACTTTTCCGCGAGGGTCCTCGATATGGCCGGGATGCTGGTGCTCCAGGTCAGCCCGGAAGGGGAGATCCTCCTGTTCAACCGCCAGTGCGAGGAAGTGACCGGCTATGCGGCCGCCGAGGCGATCGGCCGGGAGATGACCGACCTCCTGTTGCCGGAAAGCGGGCGGGATGTTCACCTGCGCGGCCAGGCGGCGATCCTGTCCGGGCGAAATCCAGCGGCGCGGGAATACGCGATCCTGGCGAAGTCGGCGGAGGAGCGGTTGGTGGTGTGGAATTACGAAGCGATCCCCGGTCCGGATGGCAAGGTGAGCTCGATCCTCATGACGGGGACAGATGTCACCGAGAGACGCCGTCTCGAACGGGCGATCCTCGGGATGCAGAAAATGGAGGCGGTGGGGACCCTGGCCGGAGGAATCGCCCATGATTTCAACAACATCCTGACCGGAATCCTGGGAAATCTGGATCTCGCCATCAAAGTGCTCCCGCCGGACTCCGCGGCGGTCACGACGATCGAGGAGTCGATCCTGGCATCGGAGAGGGCGGCTCGCCTGATCCAGCAGTTGCTGGAATTTTCCCGGCGCACCCCGCTCGAGCGGCGGGCTACGGATATGAGGAAGGTGGTGCGCGAGGCCCTCCGCCTTCTCTCGCAGACGATCGACAGGCGGATCGGGATGTCGGTGTCCGCGGCCGACGACCTCTGGCTTGCCGAGGTCGACTCCACCCAGGTCCATCAGGTGGTGATGAACCTGTGCGTCAACGCACGGGACGCGATCTTGGAGAAACTGGAGAGCGGGAAGGAGGAATTGC
>DOTC01000108.1 GCA_003513855.1 Deltaproteobacteria bacterium
CTGGCCGCCGACTGGTACAGCGACCTGATGCTCGGGAACTTCTTCATGGTGACGTGCCCGTATCTCTTCGAGCTGGACACCGTGACGTACTTCGCGCTGTTGCGGGGCTTCCACTCCTCCGTCGCCGTCTCCGCCATCCGGGAGACGACGCAGCTGTTGCTCGACATCTTCCGCCACGGGGACAGGCTCTACGTGCACCCCTTGAAGGTCGACAAGCGGACTTCCCCCACGATGTACCTTCCCCACGTCTGGGAGAAGGACGAGTTCCTGCCGGTGGCCGANNCGGGGAGATGCCGCCCGAGGAGGCGGACAATCTCTACCGGTGGCTTCTTCGCATGATGGTGACGCGCGACGAGCGGATCACCTCCCTCGCCTCCAAGTACCTCGACCTGTCCGACCTTCTCGCCATCCGGAAGCGCATGATCGGAACGGGGCTGCTCGGGGGGAAATCGGTCGGAATGCTCCTGGCGCGCGCCATCCTGCGCCGGACGGACGGGAAGTGGCGGGAGAAGCTGGAGCGGCACGACTCCTTCTACATCGGGTCGGACGTCTTCTACACCTACCTCGTCCGGAACGGGTGCTGGGGGATCCGCCGGAGCCAGCGGACNNCAGTCCCCGATCATCGTCCGGTCGAGCAGTCTGCTGGAGGACGGGTTCGGCAACGCGTTCACGGGAAAGTACGAAAGCGTCTTCTGCCCGAACCAGGGGTCGCCGGAGGAGCGGCTGTCCGCCTTCCTGTCGGCGGTCAAGACCGTCTACGCAAGCAGCATGAGCCGGGAGGCGCTCCTCTACCGGGCCCACCGGGGGCTTCTCGACAGGGACGAGCAGATGGGGATCCTGGTGCAGAGGGTGTCCGGGGCCTTTTACGGCCACCTGTACTTCCCGCACATCGCGGGCGTCGGGCTTTCGTACAACCCGTACGCGTGGAGCGAGTACATCGAACCCGAGTCCGGCGTCATCCGGCTGGTCTTCGGGCTGGGCACGAGGGCGGTCAACCGGAGCGACGACGACTACACGCGGGTGGTCGCCCTGAACGCGCCGCTCCGGCGCCCCGAGGCGAACCTCGATGAAGTGATGGAGTACGCCCAGAAGAGGGTCGACGTTCTCGACCTGGCGGAGAACCGGTTCCGCTCTCTCCTCTTCGACGGGATTCTCCAGGAGAGCCCCTCCCTTCCCGTCGGGATGTTCGCCACCCGGCAAAGTGTTCCGTCCGAACGCTTCGGGAACGGGGGACCGTCCATCCCCTCCCCATGGGTCCTGACATTCGACAGGCTCCTCTCGAAGACGGCGTTCGTAGAGGACATCCGGAACATGCTCAAGACCCTGCGGGATGCCTACGAGTACCCGGTCGATGTCGAATTCACCGCAAACTTCCTGTCGGACGACAGCTGCCGGATCAATCTCGTCCAGTGCCGCCCGCTGCAGGTGCGGGAGGGGGGACGGATCGTTCCCGTTCCGGAAACCCTTTCCCCGGAGGATGTGGTCCTCGAGGCCCAGGGGACGATCGTCGGACAGAGCTCGTTCACCACGGTGGACCGCCTGATCTACGTAGTGCCCTCCGCCTACATGCAACTGCCGATCACCGACCGGTACTCCATCGCACGCATGATCGGCAGGCTGACGCACGTGGAGGAGGAAGCGGGGGGGAGAAAGACCATCATGCTGCTCGGACCGGGGCGGTGGGGGACGAGCACACCGTCCCTGGGGGTTCCCGTCTCCTTCGCGGAGATCAACACGGTGTCGATCCTCTGCGAAATCGTCGGCATGCAGGGGGACGTCGTCCCCGACGTCTCCCTCGGAACCCACTTCTTCAACGACCTGGTCGAGGCGGACATGCTCTATTTCGCCCTCTTCCAGGGAAAGAGGGGGAACCGCCTCAACGAGGAGTTCCTCAGCCGGGGACGGAACCGGCTCGCCGATCTGCTGCCGGACGAGGCCGACTGGTCCGGCGTCGTCCGCGTCATCGACCTTCCCGGCGGAAGGGCTCTCTACCTGAACGCCAACTCGCCCGGGCAGAAGGCGGTCTGCTATCTCGCCGGGCCCGGGGAGGGGCGACGATCCGGGTAGGAGGGGGGGCGTTGGTACCTCGAGGCTCTCCCCGCTCCCGCGCGCCGGACCAGGTTCAGCTTGTGGAGACGCCCCAAAACCTGCTTGGCGGTGTCGCGGGAGATGCCGAGCTCGCTGTGGACCAGGCGGATGCTCACCTCCCGGTGCCGGTCGAACAGGGACAGGACCGCCCGCTGGTTTTCCGAGAGGAGGTCTTCCCGGGGGCGCCCTTCCAAGAGCCTCTGCAGTTCGGCCGCCTGCGCCTGCAGGACGTCCAGGAAAGCCCGCAGCCACGGCAGGATGTCCGGGCGGGGGAAGTTCCGCCTCGCCTGGGCTCTTCGCAGGGCGATCTGAACCTCCGCCATCCGGTCCGCGATGATCCTGTCCAGCGAGACGTACGGAACATGCTCATAGCCCCGCTTGAGGAGGAGGAAGTGGGCGAGGATCCGGCTCATCCGCCCGTTTCCGTCCGCGAAGGGGCGGATGGCCAGGAACTCGAGGAGGAAGGAGGCGATGACCAGGAGAGGATGGTACTCCCCGGAACCGAGGCGTGCCGCCGTCCAGTCCGTCAGGCTCTGCATCTCGCCGTGCACGAGGTGGGGCTCCGTGGGGCGAAGCGCCAGGGATTCCATCCCTTCCCGCCGGTACGGCCCCGGTCTGTCCATCATGGACCGGTACCGCCCCCGGTGAGCCCGGTCGGCCGGGGAATCCTTCAGCAGCTGTGCGTGGAAGCGGAGGATGAGCTCCTTCCCGAACTCCATGTCGCGGTGCCCTTCGAAGACGGACCGCAGCAGCTCCGCGTATCCGGTTCTCAGGGCGTCTGCCCCGTCTCCCTGCGCGGAACGCCTGGCCCCCCAGGGCGGTTTCCCCGAAGGCGGCAGCACGTTCCGGGCACTCATCCTCGCCGATGCGTCCGCGGAGACCGGAATCGTCCTGCCCTTCAGCCGCCGGAGCTCCGAAGGGAATGCGGCGCTCCGTCCCTCCCACCAGCCTTTGCACTCGTCGATCCCGGAGACCCGGACGACCAGGTCGTGGAACCCGGGGGGCGGGATTTCCTTCAGCCGGGCGTCGAGCCGCTCCATCGGATCCTCCTTGGCGGGGACCATAATACCCGATTACATCCGATTTAGGCAAACGCGCTTGACGGGGGGGATGGCGAAGGGTATTCCGGTGGGAGAGGGCGGCCGGGCAGGCCGCTACTACGGTTTCGTCCCGAGGAGGCAGAGCATGGCGTTGACGCAAAGGCTGGAGGCGATCTACCAGGACGTGATCAAGCGGAACCCGGGGGAGGCCGAGTTCCACCAGGCCGTGAAGGAGGTCCTCGACTCGCTGGGGCCGGTCTTCGTCAAGTACCCGGATTACGCCGAGGCGAAGATCATCGAGAGGATCTGCGAACCGGAGAGGCAGCTGATCTTCCGGGTGCCCTGGCAGGACGACCGGGGAGAGGTCCAGATCAACCGCGGGTTCCGCGTGCAGTTCAACAGCGCGCTGGGTCCGTACAAGGGAGGGCTGCGGTTCCACCCCTCGGTGTATCTGGGGATCATCAAGTTCCTCGGCTTCGAGCAGATCTTCAANNGCTCACCAACAAGTTCGAGTCGGGTGTCATCACCGGGAAGGGGCTGGTCTACGGCGGGAGCCAGGTCCGCACCGAGGCGACCGGGTACGGCTGCGTCTACTTTGTCGAGGAGATGCTCAGGCACCGGAAAAACGGCCTGAAGGGGAAGAAGGTCGTCGTCTCCGGCTCCGGGAACGTCGCGATCTACACCACGGAAAAAGTCCATCAGCTGGGAGGCAAGGTCATCGCGCTGAGCGACTCGAACGGGGTGATTCACGACGAGAGGGGGCTGAACCTGGACAGGATCAAGATCCTCAAGGAGGTTGAGCGACGTCGCATCAAGGACTACTGCGAATACCACCGGAGCGCCAGGTTCATCCCCAACGGGAACATCTGGGACATCCCGTGCGACGTGGCGTTCCCGTCGGCGACCGAGAACGAGGTCACGGGGAAGGACGCCAGGAAGCTGGTCAAGAACGGCTGCATCGCAATCGGCGAGGGGGCCAACATGCCGACGACCCCCGAGGGGGTGAAGGTCTTCATCGACGCCGGGATCGCCTACGGCCCCGGGAAGGCGGCCAACGCGGGAGGGGTGGCGACCTCCGGCCTCGAGATGCAGCAGAACGCAAGCCGCGAGGCGTGGGGATTCGCCGAGACCGACGCCAAGCTTCACGCGATCATGAAGAACGTGCACCAGATCTGCTCCGAGGCCGCCGAGGAGTTCGGCTCTCCCGGCAACCTGGTCAACGGCGCCAACATCGCCGGGTTCCTCAAGGTGGCGCGGGCGATGAGCGCCCAGGGGGTCGTGTAGCGCATACCGTAAGAACGGGCACGATCGGCGGGCCGCCTCCCCGGGAGGCGGCCCGTTTTTTTTGCACGTTCTTCCTGGATGCATCGGGGAAGGCAGGCATTATAATGGGGACGGGAGGTCGGTCATGCTGGTAGGCAGGAGAATGACGAAGAATCCGAAAACGGTCGGTCCCGACGACCCCCTGACGCACGCCGCGGACATCATGCGGAAGCACCGGTTCAACCACCTTCCCGTCGTGGAGGAAGGGAAGCTCGTGGGCATCCTGTCGGATACCGACCTGAGGAACGTATCGCTTGCGAGCGACCGTCCCTCCGGGCCCGGGGAGCCGGAGCTTCAGGAGCGGAAGGTGCGGGAAGTGATGAAGACCGAGGTCTGGTCCTTGACCCCCGAGGATGCCGTGGAGGACGCGCTCCTCATCATCCAGAGGAAGAAGTTCGGAGCCCTCCCCGTGCTCGTCGGCGACCGGCTGGTGGGGATCATCACCAAGCTCGACATGATCAACACCTTCATCGACGTCCTGGACATCGACGACGTGGGCCTGCGGGTCGAGGTGGTCCTCCCCCGGTCCCTCGACCGGTTCGAGGAGCTTGTCGATACCGTTCGGGAGACCGGCGTGGCGCTCAGAAGCTGTCTCATCGCCCCGGAGACGAAGGGGGCGGACCGGATGGTGGTTCTCCTCCGCCTCGACACGGTCAACGGGCCGATGGTGCGGGGAGCCCTCCGGGCAAGGAAGTTCGAGGTCCTGGAGCCCGGCACCGATTCCCTTTAGCTTCGCGCGTCACCTCGCCTTGCGCCTCGCGAGCCGGCGCAGGACGTACGGTAGGATCCCCCCGTTGTTGTAGTACCGGACCTCCTCCGGGGTGTCGACCCGCACGATCGCGGGAAATGTCTTCTCGGTCCCGTCCAGGGAGGCCCGCACGGTCAGACCTTTCCCCGGAGAGATTCCGGAGGCAATCCCCTCGATTGTGTACGCCTCCTTCCCGGTGAGCCCCAGGGATTCCCGGCTTTCCCCGTCCCCGATCTGCAGGGGGAGGATCCCCATCCCGATGAGGTTGCTCCGGTGGATCCGCTCGAAGCTATCGGCCAGCACCGCCTTCACCCCGAGAAGCTTCGGGCCCTTGGCTGCCCAGTCCCGGGAGGAGCCGGAGCCGTACTCCTTTCCCGCGATGATGAGGAGGGGGACGCCCTCCTCCGCGTACCGCATCGCCGCGTCGTAGATCGTCATCTTCTCCCCGTCCGGCAGGTGGGCCGTCCAGCCCCCTTCCGTGCCGGGCACGAGCAGGTTGCGCAGGCGGATGTTGGCGAA
>DOTC01000246.1 GCA_003513855.1 Deltaproteobacteria bacterium
GCTTCGGGAGACCTGACGGTTGCCCAGACGGATTTCCATCTCCGCCAAATTCTTCCTCACCTATTTCGTGATCACGGGGGCCGCCCTGGCGTTCGCCGGCATGGCGGGGTACCTCCAGTTCAAGAGGTACGTGATCGAGGAAGCGGACGCAAGCCTCAAGGCCCAGGCCCTCCTCGCGGCCGAGTCGTTCCGCCCACTGCTTGCCGCCGCCGGGCCGGACCGCGAAGCGATCGCGCGGGAAGGGGACCGGCTCGGGAAGGACCTGGACGCCCGCCTGACGGTCATCCTCCCCGGCGGCGAGGTGGCAGCGGACTCCCGCATCGGGTCGGCCCACCTGGGCGCACTGGAAAACCATGCCGACCGCCCGGAGGTGCAGGAGGCGCTTGCCGGCCGGGCGGGCATTTCCCGCCGTCGCAGCATCTCCACAAAGGAAGAACATCGCTATGCCGCCGTCCCCATCCTGTCCGGGGGAACCATCGTGGGAGTCGCCAGGACCTCCCTTTCCGGCGACATCCTGAACCGGCGGCTGAACCGCGTGCGGGTCATCACGTGGGGGACCGGGTTCGCGGCGTTCCTCCTGATGCTTCTGGGCACGGCCATCCGCGCCCGCGCCGTCAGCGGTCCCCTGGAAGAGATCCGGAAAGCCGCGCTGGAGTTTTCCGCCGGGGACCGGTCGAGACGGCTCCGGCTGCGGACCGGCGACGAACTCGAAGACGTGGCGGAAGCCCTGAACCAGACGGCCGCTCAGCTGGAACAGACCATCACCCAGCTGGACACGCAGAAGGCCCGGCTCGCCACTCTTCTGGAAAACCTGTCGGAGGGGGTGATCGTCATCGCGGACGGGCGGACGGTGCGCATGATGAACCGGGAGGCCGCCAGGATCCTGGGGGTCGCAGTCGTTCCGCCGGAAGGACAGCCGTACGCGGAGGTCGTCCGCCAGCCGGATCTCCTCCGGTTCATCGACGGCTGGAAAGACGGCAGGCCGATCCCCCCGGCGGAGATCAGCGTCCCGTCGCCCGCAGGAGAGATCGCCACCCGCGTCTCGGCGACGACCGTCCGGTACCCGTCGGGAAGGGATCCGGACATCCTGTTCACCCTCCGGGACGTCACGGAGGAGAAACGGCTCGCCCGGGTCAAGAGCGACTTCGTCTCGAACGCCTCCCACGAGCTTCGGACCCCTCTCACGAACATCCGTGGATACCTGGAAGCCCTGCAGGACTCGGCGAGCGAGGGGTCGCCCCCCGACCCGTCCTTCCTGGACATCGTCCACGGGAACGTCCTCCGGATGGAGGGGCTGGTCAACGATCTCCTCACGCTGTCCCGGGCGGAATCCGTCCAGGTTCCCCTTGCCAAAGAGGAGATTCCGCTTCCCGCTTTTCTCGACCGGGTCGCATCCCTCCACCGGTCCTCGGTGGACCGGCTGGGCAAGACCCTGACCGTCCTGGCGGAGGAAGCCACCCTCAGGGCGGACCTCAAACACCTCGCCCTTGCGCTGTCCAACCTCGTGGACAACGCGATCCGGCACGGGGTGGAGGGGGGGCAGATCCGGTTGACGGGGCGGGGCGAGAACGGGGCGATCGTGCTCTCCGTGGAGGACGACGGGCCGGGGATCCCCCGGGAGCATCTCCCCCGCATCTTCGAGCGGTTCTACCGGGTCGACAAGGCGAGGTCCCGGGAACCCGGCGGCACCGGCCTGGGCTTAGCCATCGCAAAGCACGTCATCGAATCCCACGGCGGAACGATCCGGGTGGAGAGCAGGATGGGAGAGGGAACCCGGTTCGTCATCCGGATCCCCGCCTCCTGAGAAGGGCTTTTTCCAGAGCCACGAGCAGGATGAAGCAGGCCAGGCCGATGGCGTGCACCTCCATGCGGGGCCAGAGGAGGCAGGCGGCGACTCCCGCGTATCCCACTCTCTGGGGCCACGAAAGAGGCCCCAGATGGAACCCTTCGAAAAAGGCGGCGAAACAGTAGAGGCCGAGCAGACCGATTGCGGCCGTCTCGATCACCTGCCAGACCGGCCCTTCGAACAGGATCGGGGTGTAGCAGAACAGGAGAGGGATGATGTAGAGCCCCTTCGCCAGCTTCCACGATTCCAGGCCGGTCTCCAGCGGACGGCTGCCGGCGATCCCCGCCGCGGTGTAGGCCGCCAGGCAAACGGGCGGGGTGACGTTGGCGTCCTGCGAATACCAGAAGATGAGCATGTGGGCCGACAACAGGCTCGCGCCGAGCATGGTCATGGCCGGGGCGGCCAGGACCGCGAGGACGATGTAGGAAGCGGTGACCGGAAGGCCCATTCCCAGGATGAGGGAGGCCAGCGCGATCAGTATGATGGTGATGAGCAGGCTCCCCCCCGAGATGGTCGAGATGAGGATCGAGAACTTGATCCCCATCCCCACCAGCAGGACCACGCCGATGACGATGCCGGAACAGAGAAGGATGACCCCGGTGGAGACCATGTTCTGCGCTCCCGCGGCGAGGGCGTCCAGAATGTCCCGGAATCCCATCCGGGTTTTCCGGTTCAGCCAGCTCGAGGCCACGATCGAGACGATGCCCACGCTGGCGGCATACGTGGGGGTGAACCCGTAGATCAGGAATCCCATCAGGACTCCGATGGGGAGGAAGAAGTTCCACCCCTCCATAAGAACCTGGCCGACTTTGGGGATCTCCTCCTCGCGCAGCGGCGTAAGGCCCCGCTTCTTTGCCCGGAAGTGGATGAAAAAGGCGACGCTCAGG
>DOTC01000037.1 GCA_003513855.1 Deltaproteobacteria bacterium
ATCTTGCAGATGGTCGTCTTGCTCCGGTCGTCGCGCAGCGTGTCGACGAGCGCCTGGTACACCTTGTCCCGGTTCTCCTCGTTCTTCATGTCGATGAAATCGATGGTGATGATGCCGCCGATGTTGCGCAGGCGGAGCTGGTAGACGATCTCCTTCACCGCCTCGAGGTTGATCTTGACGGTCGTCTCCTCGAGGGAAGTCCGGCCCACGTACTTCCCCGTGTTGACGTCGATGACGGTGAGCGCCTCGGTCTGCTCGATCACGATGTACCCGCCGCTCTTCAGCCACACCTTCTTGTCGAGGGCCCGGGCGAGCTCGATCTCGATGCCGTAATGCTCGAAGATCGGCTGGCCCCCCTGGAAGAGTTCGATCCGGTCCCGGAGGCCGGGGAAGAACTGGGACGCGAAGTCCTGGATGCGGACGTACTCCTCCTTCGAGTCCACGACGATCCGGTCCATGTCCGCGGTGAACATGTCGCGCACGGCCCGGAGGGGGAGGGAGAGTTCCCGGTGGATCAGGGCGGGCGCGCTTGCGGCTTCGCCCTTCTTCCGGATCGTATCCCAGTGCTGGACCAGGTAATCCATGTCCGCCTTCAGTTCGGCGTCCGTCCTGCCTTCCGCCGCGGTGCGGACGATGGCTCCCATCCCGTCCAGGCGGATTCTCTCCACGATCTCGTGGAGTCTCATCCGCTCGTCGGGGTTCTCGATCCTCCGGGAGATGCCGATGTGTCCCGACCAGGTGAGAAGCACGAGGTACCTGCCGGGGAGCGTGATGTGGCTGGTGATCCGTGCACCCTTGGTGCCCAGCGGTTCCTTGGCGACCTGCACGATGAGGTGCTGCCCCTCCCGGATCAATCCCTCGATCGGGGGAATGTATTCCTCCTGCGGGAACCTGGCCACGTGGATGTCGATCTCCTCGGCAAGGTCCTCGTCCCCGTTCTCGTCGGAGTCGAACCCGAGCCGGGGGGTGACGAAGTCGCCGGCGTACAGGAACCCCGCCTTCTCCATTCCGATATCCACGAAGGCTGCCTGCATCCCCGGGAGGACGCGGATGACCTTCCCCTTGAAGATGTTGCCGATGATGTTCCTGTCGTCGCCGCGCTCGAGGAGGAACTCGGCGAGGATCCCGGACTCGAGCGTGGCCACGCGCGTCTCGTACGGGGCGGAGTTGATGACGATGAGCTTGTTCCCTTTCTGCATCCTATTCCTTCCGGCGGGGGACGAGATCGGCCGACACTTTTGTTACCGAGTAGAGGCGCGTTGGAAGCGAAATCCCCAGGATCGCCCCCGCGGCGTCGAGCGGCCGGGACCCTTTGCCGGTCCCATGGATGATTGTAATGAAGAGACCCTCGCCGTTCACCAGAAAATTGTCGACCAGCGGTTTTAAATCGATCTCGGATCTGCGTTCCCCCTTCTCCACGGTCAGCGGAAATCTCCCGGAGGCCCGAAAAGTCCGCCAAGCGCTTTCCACCCGGTCGGGGGTGATCTCCTCCGGCATCCGGTGCGGAGGGACGGGGAGAATCGCGTAGCGGCAGGACAGGTCGAAGTCGGAGACCCGCAGCGCCCCCGGAGGCACCTGACGGACCTCCCGGAGAGAGATCCCCCGGGGGAGGCAGGAAGGGAGCTTCCGTTCGATTTCCGCCAACGAGACGGGAAGACGGAACTCCGCCTCCACGAACTCCGCGAGGCTCTCCGTTCCGACGGGGAGGGCATGCGAGAAGGAGAGCCGGGGGGCAGGGTTGAATCCCTGGCTGTAGGCGACGGGGAAACCGGCCCGCCGCAGGGAGCGCCCCCAGAGGGACTGGATCTCCAGCCCGCTCAGGTATCGTGCCGGGCCCTCCTTGGCATACCGGATGCGCACGACATGGCGGAGACCGTCGGTCCCGCGGCGGGAATCGCCCGGCGCCGGCAAGTGCTCCTCTCCTCGATCCTCCCGGACCGGGCCGGGGGAGTAGGTGATGTTTGCCAGGCGCGGGGAACATACGCCGCATCCCCCGCACATCCCGTCCGTGCGGCAGTCGGGCGTCGTTTCCCCGGTGCGCATCTTCTCCCGTTCGGACAGGAGGAACTTCCGGTCGATCCCGGCGTCCACCATGTCCCAGGGCAGCGGGACGGACGGGTCCCGCTCCCGCCGGTACTCGGCAGGGTCGATCCCCGCTTCCCGGAACGCCTCCCCCCACGCGTCCGGGCGGAACTCCTCGGTCCACGCATCGAATCTCGCGCCCCGGCGATAGGCGTGAAGGAGTGCCGCCGCGAGCCGCCCGTCCCCGCGGGAAAAGACGCCCTCCAGCTCGGAAACCTCCGGGGAGTGGAACTTGACGTCCACGTTCCGGTCCCGCCCGACCGCCGACCGGATCATCGCCACGCGCTCCCGGGTCTCCTCCTTTCCGATCTGGCGCTCCCACTGGAAGGGGGTGTGCGGCTTGGGGACGAACGAGGACACGCTCGCGGTCACGGAGTTCCGCTTCCCGTGCCGGCGGGCGACCGCCGCCGCCTTCCGGATCAGCTGCCCGATCGCGCGCACGTC
>DOTC01000012.1 GCA_003513855.1 Deltaproteobacteria bacterium
CGTCGAGCATGAAGATCGGGTTCCGCGTGCCTGCCTGCTTCATCCCCTGGATGATGCGCCCCGGGAGCGCCCCGACGTACGTCCGCCGGTGTCCGCGGATCTCGGCTTCGTCCCGGATCCCGCCGAGGGAGATCCGGAGGAACTTGCGGCCCATCGCCCGGGCGATCGATTTCCCCAGCGAGGTCTTCCCCACGCCGGGAGGTCCGACGAAGCACAGGATCGGCCCTTTCGTCTTGTCCTTGAGTTTCCGGACGGCGAGATACTCGAGAATCCGCTCCTTGACCTTGTCGAGGTCGTGGTGGTCCTCATCGAGGATCTTCTTCGCCTTGGCGATCTGGATCGTGTCCTTCGTCTCCTTCTTCCACGGCAGTTCGACCATCCAGTCGAGGTAGGTCCGGACCACCGAAGACTCGGCGGAGTCCGGGTGCATCCCCTCCAGGCGGCGAAGCTGCTTCTCCGCCTCCTTTTCCACCTCCCCCGGCATCCCGGCCTTCCGGATCTTCTGGCGGAGATCCTCCATCTCCTCCGACTTCCCGTCGATATCCCCGAGCTCCTGCTTGATGGCCTTCATCTGCTCCCGGAGGAAATACTCCCGCTGGCTCTTGGACATCTCCTCCTTGGCCTGGTTCTGGATCTTCGCCTGCATCTCCGCGAGCTGAAGCTCGCGGGACAGGAGGTTGTTGACCATCTTCAGGCGGGCAAAGGGCTCGCTCTCCTCGAGCACGGCCTGGGCCTCCTCGAGCTTCAGCCGCAGGTTGCTCGCCACCAGATCGGCCAGGATGCCCGGGTTGTTGATGTTCTCGGTGACCATCAGGATCTCGGCGGGCATGTTCTTGAGGGTGAGGATCTTCTCGATCTTCTCCCGGGAGGCGCGCATGAGCGCCTCCACTTCGAGGGAGCCCTCCCGGGTGGTCTCCTCGACCAGCCGCTCGATCCGGACCCGGACCGAGGGCTTCGCCTCGATGAACTCGAGGATCCGGCCCTTGACCACTCCCTGGATCAGGATCTTGAGGCGCCCGTCGGGGAGCTTGAGCATCCGCATGATCATGGCCACGGTGCCCGTCCGGTACAGCTCCTCCGGCTTCGGCTCCTCGAGCGACGGGTCCTTCTGCGTCGCCAGGAAGATGTACCGGTCGCGGCCGAGCGCCTCGTCCACCGCCGCGACCGACGCCTCCCGCCCGACAAAGAGGGGCAGCGTCATGTACGGGAAGATGACAATGTCCCGTACCGGGAGCAGGGGGAGAACGCTCGGGATCTCCGGCGCGCTCTCCTTGGCCCCGGCCTCCTCTCCCTCTTCCTTCGGAGCGGGGACCTCGACCTCCGGCGCATCGGTTTCCTCGTCCTGGTCCTGCGGAACGTCTTTCCGGATCGGTTCGTCTGCCATGACCGTTCTTCCCCCGCTTCCTGGAAATGCCGTTTCTACTCCGCCTCGACCTTGATGCGACGCCTCCTGCCGCGCCGATCCTCGCACTTGGGGATGCTCAACACCAGCACGCCGTTCGCCAGCGACGCCTTCACCATCCCCATGTCCAGGCAACCGGTCACCTCGAAACACCTCCGGAACTTTCCGAAGGTCCGCTCGAGGCAGAGGAAGGAGACGCTCGACCCGCACAGGTCCCGCTTCTTCTCCCCGACAACCTCGATCGTCTCGCCCTGCACGAAGACCGCGACCTCGTCCCCCTGCACGCCGGGAAGCTCCAGCCGGATGACCAGGCCGCCGGCGTTCTCGTTGACGTCCGCGGGAGGGAGGAATGCCGGGTCCCCGAACGGGTCGAGGAACGTCACTCTCCCCACCTTCTCATGGAGATCCGGAGCTTCCCTCTCCTCCCTCTCCTTCCGGTTGGGCCTCTTGCTCATCTCTTCCTCTCCCTCGCGAGAAAGTCACGAAGGCCCGGGCTCAGCTCCGGGTCCTTCAGCGCGAATGTGATGTTGGCCATCAGGAACCCGAGTTTGTTCCCCGCGTCGTACCGTTCTCCCTCGAATTCGTATCCGATGACCCGTTCCCGGGCGACCAGCGTACGGATCGCGTCGGTCAGCTGGATCTCTCCCCCCGCACCGGGCCGGGTCGCCTGAAGGGCCGGAAAGATGGCGGGGGACAGGATGTACCGGCCGATGATCGCCAGGTCCGACGGCGCCTTGGCGGGCTTCGGCTTCTCGACCATGTCGAGCACCTCGTACACCCCCTCCGCGATCTTCTTCCCCTTGATGATCCCGTACCGGGATACGTGCTCCCGGGGCACCCGCTGGATCGCGAGCACCGAGTCGGCGCTGTACCTCTCGTAGACATCGATCATCTGGCGCAGCACGGGGACCTTGGAGTCGATCACGTCGTCGGAGAGGATGACCGCAAACGGCTCCTCCCCGACGAGGTCCATGGTGCGCAGGACCGCGTGTCCGAGGCCGAGGGGCATGTTCTGCCTCACATAGAAGAAGTCGCCCATCTCGGTGATCGCCTGCACCGTTGCGAGCTGTTTCCCGTCCCCCTTCTTCTGGAGGAGGGCCTCCAGCTCGTACGCGACGTCGAAGTGGTCCTCGATCGCGTACTTCCCCCGCCCGGTCACGATGATCATGTCCCGCACGCCGGCCGCGCACGCCTCCTCCACGCCGTGCTGGATGAGCGGCTTGTCCACGAGAGGNNAGCATCTCCTTGGGAGACGCTTTCGTCGCCGGGAGAAATCTCGTCCCGAACCCCGCCGCCGGAAATACCGCCTTTCGAATCATTCCGCTCTCTCCTTCCCGTCCTCTTTCCGGGCTTTCCGGAAGCGCCGGAAAAACTCCGCCACCCCGGACCGTTCCCGGATCCACGGCATCACGGGCAGGTTCTCCCGGAAGATCCCCCCGTATCCTCTCGTGAACACCCTGCGGTCCAGCAGGGCGATCACCCCGAAATCGTCGCCCCTCCGCAACAGACGCCCGATCCCCTGCCGCAGCGCCAGGACCGCCTCGGGAACCTGATAGTCGGCGAAGGGATCCCCGCCCCTGTCCCGGATCGCCTGGATCCGGGACGTCACCACCGGGTCGGTCGGCGGGGCGAAGGGAAGCTTGTCGATCACCACGCACCGAAGCGCTTCCCCGGGGACGTCGATCCCTTCCCAGAACGTCCCGGTACCGATCAGGACGGCGTCGGCATCCTCCCGGAACGCCCGGAGCAGGTGCGACCGCGGGGCCTCTCCCTGAACGAGCAGCGGATGCGGAAGAGCCTGTCTCAACACCTCCACGATCGCGCCAAGCGTCCGGTAACTCGTGCAGAGAATGAGCCCGCCGCCGCCGGACAGCCCCAGGATCTCCGCGATTTCCCCGGCAGCGGAGGCAGCAAACGCGTCATCGCCCGGGTCGGGAAGGCCGGCAGGTACGTACACCAGCGCTTTTCCGGCAAAGTCAAATTCATTATCCACGATCAGTTCCCCCGCATCAACCTCGGCAAGACCGACACGTTCCCGGAAATAGGAAAGGGTCCCGGAAACCGAGAGGGTCGCAGACGTCAGGAGGGCGGGAAACCCGCCGCTCCACAGTCCGTCGGCGAGGAGCGTCGAGATCTCGACGGGAGTCTTCTGGAACGCCACGGCCTTCCCCCTGCGCTCTCCCCACACCACGGCAGTCGCCGGGTCCGCCCCGTGAAGCGATGCGAAGTCCTCCGTGAAGGAGTCGACCCTGCGCAGGAGAGATTCCGCCTCCCCCACCGCATCCCCGCCCAGGGACAGGGCCGCAGGCGATGCGGAGACGGCACGGGACAACTCCTCCCCGGTCCGCTGGAGGTCCGCGGCGAGGCGGTCGAAGGTCCGGTCCGTGCCGGGCCGGGGAAGAAAGAACCTTCCCTCGCCGCTCCCCACCGATCGGTACAGCGCATCGGCGGCCCTCCGGAACTCCTCGGCGGCGGAGGGGACGAGATGCCAGGCCTTTTCGTCCCGGGCAACGGCGCGCAAAAGATCCCGGAACAGTTCCTGCGCCCGTGCGTGCGACACGGATACCCCGAAAAAGGTGGAGGCGGTCTCCTCGATGCCGTGGGCCTCGTCGAAGATGACGGCATCGGCGGCGGGGAGAACGTCCCCTCCCCGGTCCCATCCCCCTCTTCCGCCCCTGTCGGGGAATCCCTCCCTCTTCCAGCGGATCGCCAGGTCGGCAAAGTAGAGGTGATGGTTCACCACCACCAGATCCGCCGACTGCGCGCGGCGCCGGATTTCCGCGAGAAAGCACCGCTCGGTCTCCTGGCAGGACGAGGCGTCGCACGTCTCGCTCCGGGCGTTGACCTCCGACCATGCGTGGAAATCGTCGGGGACGCCCGGGCATTCGGAGAGGTCTCCGGTCCGTGTCGTCTCGGCGAACCGGCACATCTTCTCGAAAAACCCCGCCTCCCGGGAGTACTCGAAGAGCGGCTCGGCGACGAAGCGCTTCCACCGGCGAAGGCAGAGATAGTTCCCCCGGCCTTTCACCACGACGCAGGAAAAAGGAGCCTGCAACGCCTCCCGGACGAGGGGGATGTCGTTTTCGACGATCTGCTGCTGCAGCGTCTTCGTCCCCGTCGAAACGATCGTCTTCCGCTCCGACAGGACGGACGGGATCAGATAGGCGAGGGTTTTTCCGCTGCCCGTCCCCGCCTCCGCCACCAGGATCTCCCCGCGGGCCAGTGCCGCGGCCCACGCGGCGGCCAGCCGCAACTGGCCGGGCCTGGGCTCGAACCCGGCAAGCGAGCGCGCCAGCGGTCCGCCTGCCGCAAACGCCTCCCTCACCTCTTCTTCGAACCGGAACGGCATCGGGGAAGAGCGCTACGGATCCGGGACCGGCACAAAGGTCCCGAGCTCCACGCGAAGGAGGGAGACCTTCCTCCGCATCTCCCCCTCGGGCCCGAACTGGAACATGCCGGTCACCCCCCGAAACGTCCCGAGCAGGGGGATTCTCTCGCGGGCCAGCTCCCCCGCCGTGCGGGAATCCTTCTCCCCGAGGCGATACGCCTCCGCCAGGAGAAGGGCAGCATCGTACCCCGTCGCCTCGAAGCGCGAAGGGGTGCCCTCCAGGGCATCCCGGTACTCCTTTCGGAAATTCTCCCCCGGGAATCCCGGGACCGATCCCGAGTAGTCCACGGAAAAGACGGACCTGTCCACCGCGTCCCCGGCCTTTCGCAGGAGTTCCTCGTCGTTCCACCCCGAAAATCCGGCCAGGGGGAGGTACACGTTGTAGAACCGGAGCTGGGAGGCAAGCAGAAACGCCTTCTCCCACCGGTCCGCGATGACGATCGCTTCCTGGCGCAGCTTCCTCGCATCTCCCCCCTTGCTGGAAGAAGGGCCGGAGAGGGCGGCGCTTCCGACCGCCTTCCGGATCGCGTCCGAAAAATCGCTCGTGTCCTGGCTGTAGGAAACCCTCCTGCTCACCCGGACGCCCGCCTCTGCGGCGGNNCGTCCACTGCGTCCGCGAACCCTCGGCCGTAGCCGTTCTCCGGGAAGAACAGAATCAGGTCGTCCTTTCCGGACCGGGCCAGGTACGACAGGACCGAAAGGGCCTCCTCCCGGGGGGAAAGCCCGAAACGGTAGAGAAACGGCAACTGCGGAATGCGCTTCTGCCCCAGATACAGGACGGGGGGAGATTCCGGGGCAAATGCGGCGCTCACGGATTGCCCCTCCTCTCCCGTCAGCGGGCCGATGAACCCGACCACGGAGGGATCACGGGATGCCTCCTGGAACGCTGCGCGGGCCCTCTCGGGGGTCCCCCCGGTATCCGTCCAGATCACCACCGGCGGGGAGCCTTCCGCCCCCTGTCCGCGCACCTGGCGGAGAGCCACCTCCGCGCCGGAGAGCACGGCGAACCCGATATCCGCGTACCTCCCGCTCAAGGGGAGAATCCCTACGATCTTCGGGCGGTAGAAGAGGATCCTCTCCAGCCAGGCCCGTTCCCGGGCCGCCAGCTCCCCCGACTCCCCTCCGCCACGGGACGCCCTCTCCAGGGCGAACGCCCCCATGCCGGGAAATCCCTTCCGGACGGCCACCTGTGCGAGATGAAGATAGAGGATGTTCCGGATCTCGGAATCCTCCTCCGCTTCGGCGGCTTCCCGGAGGGAAGAGATGCTCGTCAGCCCGTCGATCAGGGTGTCCCGCTCCCTTCGGAGCCTCAAGGCGGTTACGGGGGCGTCCTCGGGGACAGCGGCGATCGCCTGCCGGTACTCGGACAGCGCGAGCGGGATCTTCCCGGCCTGGCCGTCGACACGGGCCATCTCCGAGAGGAGGTCCGACGGCTCCACACGGATGAATCCCTCATGGAGGAGGTACGCCGCGATCTGGCGGGCCTCCGGCCCCGATCCCAGCTTCCGGTAGACCCGGAACTTGATCTCCATCGAGGAGAGGGCGAGAAACCGGCACCGGGTCAGCAGAATCGCCTTGTCCGCCGCGTCGAGCGATTCCTCGTGCTCCTGCCTCGCCAGCAGGAGCTCGGCGACCCTCATCCAGACGAACCCCTTTCGCTCGTCGTCGGAAAAGTTGTACGCGAGGTCGAGGAACAGGGTGAGGGCACGGGAGGGGTCCCCGGACTGGAACGCCGTCTCGGCCCGCCAGAGGGAGAGAAGGGGAACGGGGCTCCTGTCGGCCCCTTCCTGGCCATCCGTCGTCCCGTCCGGCCGCTCGACCGGCTCGGTCTCCGAGAATGGTTGAAGGAGAGGCGGGGGCGCCTCGCCGCGCGCAGGGGCGGCGAGAAGAACCGCGAGGAGGACGACGAACGCCTTCGCCCTGCGTCTTCGCAAAGCCGGGCCGACCGCGACGGCAGGATCCGACCCCTTGCCCGACCCGGCGCAGCCTCCTCTCAATCGAAGATCTCCTTGACCTTCTCGAAAAAGCTCCGCGAGGCAGGCCCGGGAGACTCCGCCGCGATCTGCTGAAACTCGGTCAGCAGCTCCTTTTGCCGTTTCGTCAGCCGCTTCGGCACGTCGATCACGACGCGCACCACGAGATTTCCCCTCCGGTGGGAATGGATGACCGTGACACCCTCGCCCCGGAGGATGAACTCGCGGCCGGACGGCGTTCCCGGCGGGACGGAGAGGTTCTTCCTCCCCCCCAGCGTGGGGACCTCGATCTCGCCGCCGAGGGCCGCCTGGGAGAAGGTGATCGGCACCTCGCAGAGCAGATCCTGCCCGTTTCGCGCAAAGAAGGGATGCTCCTGCACGGAAATCACGACGTAGAGGTCCCCGGCGGGTCCGCCGCCCCGTCCGGCCTCCCCCTCTCCCCGGAGCTTCAGGCGGGTCTCGTTGTCCACCCCCGGGGGAACCTTGATCTTGAGCGGCCTCTTCTCCCGGACGGTCCCGCTCCCGGCGCACTCCGGACACTGTTCCTTGATCACCTCTCCGGTGCCGCGGCAGCGCCCGCACGTCCGGGAGAGCGAGAAAAACCCCTGCTGGACGGTCACCTGTCCCCGCCCGTTGCACGCCGCGCACCTCTCCGGGCGGGTCCCCTTCTTCGCCCCCGTTCCCGCGCACTCCCTGCAGGATCCCGACCGGGGGACCACGATCTCCTTCTCGGCCCCGAACACCGCCTCCTCGAACGTGACGGTAAGGTTGTACCGCAGGTCCGCCCCCCGCCGGGCCCGATCGCGGACCCCGCCGAATACGGATCCGAACCCGAAGAAATCGTTGAGGATATCCTCCACGCCACCGAATCCGAACCCCCCGAACCCCTCGAACCCCTGGCCGGCCGGGGCCGCGTGACCATACAGGTCGTACTGCTGCCGCCTCTGCGGGTCGGACAGGACGGAATACGCCTCGTTGACCTCCTTGAATCGCTCCTCGGCCTCCTCGTTGGCCTGGTTCCGGTCCGGGTGATATTCAAGCGCGAGCTTCCGGTAGGCCTTCTTCAGGTCCTCGAGGGAGCAGCTCCTCTCCACGCCGAGCACTTCGTAGTAATCACGCCTCGCCATCTGCGCTCCCCTGATCGAAATGCTCCGGCGGCCCCGCCCCCTGCGCAACCGTCACCTGTGCCGGCCGGAGAAGCCGTCCGTTCAGAAGATACCCCTTGCGGCTCTCGGCCAATACCGAACCCTCGGGCTTCCCTTCCCATGCAACCTTGGCGATCGCCTCGTGCCGGTTCGGATCGAACGACTCCCCGACGGCGGAAATCTGCTCCAGTCCGAACTTTCGGAGTTCGCCCAGAATCTGGTCGTACGTCATCTGCACGCCGGACAGCAGGGCTTCCGCCGGCGTGTCGGCGTTGGACTGGGAGATCGCCCGTTCCAGATTATCCACAAAAGGCAGGATCGCAAGGAGAATCCGCTCGTTGCCGTAAGCGACGATCGCTTCCTGCTCCCGGGCCACCCGCTTGCGGTAGTTGTCGAACTCCGCTGCGAGGTAGGCGAGCCGGTTCTTCGCCCGGGAAAGTTCGTCCTCCTCCTGTTCGGCGAAATCCTCCCGCTCCCCCGTCTCTTCCGGTTCCTCGAGGATCTCCCCGGCGGCCTCTCCCGCCTCCCTTGCAGGATCTTTTTCCCTATCCGCATCCGTCATCGTCAATCCCTCTCGTCACAAGGATCTTCCCTTCCCGCCAACCCGATTCGGGGGAATCGTGCGCGTTACCGGTTCTCCAGAATGGAACTCAGGAGACGTGCCGTGTACTCCACAAGGGGGATCACCCGCGAATAATCCATGCGGACGGGGCCGATGAGGCCGATGCTCCCCATCGCTGCTTCCCCCTGGTGGTACCCCGAGGAAACCACCGAGATCTCGGGGAGCTCCTCCACGGGGTTCTCCGAGCCGATGGAGACCTGGAGCGCCTCGCTTTCCATCGCCGCGTCGAGGAGCCGCAGGATGACACTTTTCTCCTCGAAGGCATGGAGAATCCGCTTGAGCTTCTGGACGTCCTCGGCAAACTCCGGCTGCTCGAGGATATTGGCCCTGCCCTCGATGTAGACCTCCCCCGGAACGGATCCGGAAAGAGCCTTGGAGCCGAGCAGCAGCGCCCTGCGCATCAGACTGTCGTAGCGCGCTTTCTCCCGCTTCATCTCGTTCAGGATCTTCGCGCGGAGCTGGGGAAGGGTGAGCCCCACAGACAGATCGCTCAGGTAGGCGTTGATCTTCTCGAGCTCGTCGGTCGTCAGACCCGGCTCGTCCTCGATGAGGCGATGCTGGACCCAGCCGCCCTGGAGCACGGCCACCAGCAGGATCCTGTCGCTCGACGCACGGAGCAGGCTGAGGGACCGCAGCGCCTGGTGCGAGAATCGGGAGACGACGACCACGCAGGCATGCCGGGAAAGGGTGGACAGAAGACGGCTGGCATGCCGGACCATGTCGTCCGCCCCGGCGACCCCCGCCTCCGCCACCTGCTGGAGCAGGTCGCGTTCGGACCGGATCAGCTGCTTTCTGGCCAGGAGATGGTTGATGTAATACCGGAATCCCGCGCCGGTGGGGATCCGGCCCGCCGAGGTATGAGGCTGGCACAGGTACCCTACCTCCTCCAGGTCCGCCATGATGTTCCGGATCGTGGCGGGCGAGAGAGCCTGACCCATCTTCTTGGAAATGGTGCGCGAGCCGACGGGCTCCGCCGTTTCGATATAATCCTCGACGACGAGGCGAAGCACCTGGGCCCCGCGTTCGTCCAGCACCG
>DOTC01000097.1 GCA_003513855.1 Deltaproteobacteria bacterium
CGTCGTGGACTTCGGCACCGCGACGACGTTCGACTACATATCCCCGGGCGGGGACTACATGGGCGGGGTCATCGCCCCGGGGGCCAGCATATCGGCCGAGGCGCTCTTCCGGCAGGCGTCGAAATTGCCGCGCGTCGAGATCGTCAAGCCGCCGAGCGTGATCGGAAAGAACACGGTGGCGGCGATGCAGTCGGGGATATTCTACGGCTATCTCTCCCTCGTGGAGGGGATCGTGGACCGGATCCGGAAGGAGGTCCGCACGGATCCCGTTGTCGTCGCCACCGGGGGGCTGGCGCGTGCCATCGCCGGCGAGTCCTCCAAAATACAGATAATCGATGAGAATTTGACTCTCGAGGGACTGCGTATAATATACGAGAGGAACCGGGCGGCAGGCCAGTGACCGGAGACGATTTTCGCGGGAGGGAGAACGGAACGTGGACATCCATCAANNCTGGAACAGGGTCGAGGTGACCGTCGCCGACACCCCCGGCTACATCAACTTCGAGGCGGATACGCATGCCTGCCTCCGGCAGCTGGACGGCGCGGTCCTCGTGGTCAACGCGGTTTCCGGCGTCGAGGTGCAGACGGAAAAGATGTGGCACCTGGCGTGCGACACGGGGGTTCCGACGATCGCGTTCGTCTCGAGGATGGACCGCGAGCGGGCGGACTTCNNTACGTCTACAAGGGGGATACGGGGCAGTTCGACGTGACCGGCATTCCGCCGGATCTCGCGGACGCCGCGGCGAAGGGACGGGAGAAGGTGGTGGAGGCGGCCGCGGAATCCGACGACTCCCTGCTGGAGAAGTATCTCGAGGGGACCTCGCTCACGGAGGAGGAGATCCGGAAGGGGTTCACCGCCGGGGTGCGCGCGATGAAGGTCCTGCCGGTCCTCTGCGGATCGGCGCTGCGCAACATCGCCATCCACCCGGTCCTGGACATGATCAACTTCGTGCTCCCGGATCCGTCGTTCCGCGGGGAAATGAAGGGGACCCATCCGAAGAAGAAGGCCGAGGAGGTCAGGCCGATCTCGGCCGACGCCCCGTTCTCCGCCCTGGTGTTCAAGACGCTCGCCGACCCGTATGCGGGCAAGCTCTCCATCTTCAAGATCTACTCCGGAACGCTTTCGCCCGACCTGTCGCCCCTGAACGCGACGAAGAACGTCACCGAGCGGATCGGCCAGATCTTCCGGCTGGAAGGGAAGAAGCAGAAGCCCGTTCCGTCCGCCTCCGCGGGAGAGATCGTGGCCGTCGCCAAGTTCAAGGAGACGTCCACGGGCGACACGTTGTGCGACCCGAAAACCCCGATCCTTTACCCGTCGCCGCCGGCGGTGGAGCCGGTGATCTCCTTCGCGATCCGGCCGAAGACCCGGTCCGACGAGGACAAGCTGGGGAGCTCTCTCTCCCGGATGATCGAGGAGGACCCGACCCTGCAGTTCGGAAAGGATGCGCAGACCCGGGAGTTCATCCTCTCCGGGATGGGAGAGATCCACCTCGAGGTGGCCGTGGAGAAGCTCCGCCGCCAGTTCGGCGTCGAGGTTGAGCTGCGGACCCCCAAGATTCCCTACAAGGAAACGATCAAGGCAACGGCCGAGTCCCAGGGGAAGTACAAGAAGCAGACCGGGGGGCGCGGCCAGTACGGGGACTGCTGGCTTCGCGTGGAGCCCCTTCCTCCCGGCACGGGCTTCGAGTTCGTCAACGCGATCGTCGGGGGCGTCATCCCGCGGCAGTACATCCCGGCGGTCGAGAAAGGCGTCGTCGAACGGATGACCAGGGGCGTCATCGCGGGCTATCCCGTGGTCGACACGAAGGTGACCGTCTTCGACGGGTCGTTCCACACGGTCGATTCTTCCGAGATGGCGTTCAAGATTGCCGCGTCCCTCGGATTTCGGAAAGCGGCGATCGAGGCAAAGCCGGTGCTGCTCGAGCCCATCACCGAAGTGGAGATCGTCGTCCCGGAGGAGAATGTCGGGGACATCATCGGCGACCTGAACGGCCGCCGTGGGCGCGTGCAGGGCGTCGAAGCCCGGGGGAGGCTGCAGATCGTGAAGGCGTTCGTCCCGCTGGCGGAGGTCCTCCGGTACTCGTCCGATCTCCGCTCGATCACTTCGGGCAGGGGGCAGTTCACCATGAGGATGTCCAGCTACGAAGAAGTCCCCTCCGTGATCGCGGAGAAGGTCATTGTGGAGACCAGAAAAGAGATGGGGGAAGAAGTCGAGGAGTGATGGGGGACGGAAAACAAAGAGTCCGGGTAAGTCTGACGCAGGACCAGCCGATCGGGGAAGATGCGAGGGGATCGCTGCAGTCGTATATCACGAACCTGACGGTGCCGCAGAAGATGGAGCTGGCCACGAAAGGAAACCAGGAGGTCCGGCAGATCCTCTCGCGGGATCCGAACAGCATGGTGGCCCGCGCGGTGGTGAACAGCCCCCGGATGACCGATTCCGACGCGGTCGCATACGCCGGGTCCTCTCTGACGAGCGAGGATGTTCTCCGCGGCATCGCGGAGAACCGGGAATGGTCGAAGAACATCCGGGTGAAGCTGCTTCTGGTGTCGAACCCGAGGACCCCCCCGGCGGTCGCGATGCGGTTCCTCGGGCACCTTCCCGCCCGCGATCTGGGCACTCTGTCCCGCAACCGGAACATCGCGATGAACATCCGCCGGGAAGCGAAAAACCGCTTGACCCAGACTCGAAAGTAGGGGGGCCGGATGGCACTTTTCAATTACGCCACGAGAGAGCTGAGCGCCAAGGTTGTGTATTACGGCCCTGGCCTTTCCGGGAAGACCACGAACATCGAAATGGTTCACCACCTCCTGAGGCCGGAACAGAAGGGGAGGCTGATCTCCCTTCCCACCGAGACCGACCGGACGCTCTNNCTGCCGCTGGACCTCGGACAGATCAAGGGGTTCAAGGTGCGGTTTCACCTCTATACGGTTCCCGGCCAGGTCTTCTACAACGCCACGAGGCGGCTCGTCCTCCAGGGGGTGGACGGTGTGGTGTTCGTGGCCGATTCCCAGGTCGACATGATGGGAAGCAATGTCGAGAGCCTGAAGAACCTGAGAGACAACCTTACCACCTACGGCAAAAAGCTCGAGGACCTTCCGTTCGTGATGCAGTACAACAAGCGTGACCTCAGGAACATCGCGCCCGTGAAGGAGATGAACGCACAATTGAACGATCTGAACGTTCGTGTGTTCGAGGGGATCGCCAAGGACGGCGTCGGAGTGACCGAGACGCTGGTGGGCATCTCCCGCCTCGTGTTCGCCTACCTCCGAAAGACCCTCATGCTCCCGGGCGAATCCGCCGAACCGGAGGAGATCGAGGAGATCACGACCGTCCTTACCGGGGAAGCGCGGCCGGAGGAGGGGGCGGAGCCGCTGGAGGAGATCTCCGAGATCGAGGAGATCGCCGAGATCCAGGAGGCCCGGGGATTCCAGGAGGCCCAGGAGATCGAGGAGATTCCCGCGGCACGGGAGGTCTCCGGGGCCCGGGAGATCCCGGAGGTCCAGGAGATCCCCGAGACGACGGAGATTCCGGAAGGCGTGGAGATGATCATTCCCCCGAGGGAGGTCTCCGCGGAATCCTTGCACGAGGAGATTCCGGTCAGGGAGGAGGAACGCCGGGAGGAGGCGCCGCAGGGGGAGGTGGCTCCCCCGCAAGTCGACATTCCCGAAGAGATCGAGATCGAGATTCCCGAACGGTTCGAGGAGCC
>DOTC01000060.1:0-8157 GCA_003513855.1 Deltaproteobacteria bacterium
ACCCAGGGGCGGACGGCGAAGTTGACGCTGCTTTCCCCCAGTCCCAGAACGGCGACCGTCGGGGCCGGATCCTTCAGGACGCGTGCGTCGCCGTCCAGTACGTCCGAGATCACGCGTTTCACGTTCCCGATGTCGTCCCGGTAGCTTACCCCGACGACGAGGTCCACGCGCCGCTTTTCCTTCCTTGTGTAGTTCGTGATGTTGTCGCCGGTGATCTTCGCNNCCGATGACGGCGATGAACGAAGTCGTCTGGATCCCCAGGTGAGCCAATGCCGCGAGGATGATGAACGTGAGAAGCGAAACGTAGATCAGGTTCTCGAGGAAGGGGACGAGGGTCGCATCGACGTTGCTTCTCGACATCATTTTCCCGCTGGCGCTCCGGATGACTCTCGCCACCCACCGCCCGACGAAAAAAATCAGTACCGCCGTGACGGTCCTGAGCCCGAACGCCATGGAAAACTCCTGAACCTTTGCGGCAATCGCGTCCATTCGGTTCCTCCTTTTGCAAATTGCGTGTGGTCGTCTTGCGAGGATTGTACCGGACGGAACATCCGCCCTTGTCGGATTTATCGTTGTCCTTTCGATGCGTGATATTATCCTCCCGTTTCGAGATGCAATTGAGGCTCTATCCTGATTGGGGGGATAGAAGTTTCCCAGGTTTTCAGGGATGTTTCGCTTCTTTTACGAAAGTTCGTTCGTTGAATCCAACGGGAGATTGGTGGAATCCGATGGAGGGGAGGTCGGGAAGCGTGCGGCCCCCGCCGAAGAAGATGAGGATGATCCGGGCTTGGATATTGTGATCGCCATCCAGTTCGTCGCAGGAATCGCCCTGTTGATCGCGGGGGCGGAAAGCCTCGTCAGGGGTGCCTCCCGCCTGGCCGCGGCTCTCGGGATGACCCCCCTCGTGATCGGGATCACCGTCGTCGCGTTCGGAACGAGCGCCCCGGAATTCACTGTCGGCGCCCTGTCCGCCCGGTCCGGCCACGGGGATATCGCGCTGGGAAATGTGCTGGGGAGCAACATATTCAACGTCCTGTTCCTTCTCGGTCTTTCTGCCCTGATCGTCCCCCACAGAGTGGCCCGGCAGCTCGTCTATTGGGACGTCCCCGTGATGATCGGCGTGTCCGGGTTCCTCTACGTGCTGGCCGCGAACGGGAAACTGGGGCGCCTCGAGGCGCTCCTGCTCCTTGCCGGGTGTCTCCTCTACACGGCCTGGTCGATCCGAGAGGGACGAAGGGAGGAATCCCCCGTCCCCAAGGACATTCCGGTCCGTTCGAAAGGGGTTGGGAACAAAGGGTACCGGGAGACCCCCGCATTCCACGGACTTCTCGTGCTCGGCGGGCTGGCGTTGCTGGTGCTGGGGGCGCGCTGGCTGGTTTCCGCCTCGGAATCGATCGCCCGGGCGGCGGGGTTGAGCGAGCTGATCATCGGCCTGACGATCGTTGCCGCCGGAACCTCGCTGCCCGAAGTGGCCGCCTCGATCGTCGCGGCGGTCCGGGGGGAGAGGGACATCGCCGTGGGGAACATCGTGGGAAGCAACATCCTGAACATCCTCGGAGTGCTGGGACTGAGCGCCGCGGTCTCTCCCGCCGGGATCCCCGTCACGTCCGCAGCCCTTGCCTTCGACATTCCCGTGATGTTCGCCGTGGCCCTGGTCTGCCTGCCGATCGTATTCACCAGGCACCGGGTTGCCCGCTGGGAGGGGGCGCTCCTTCTCTTGTATTACGCGGCGTATATCCTCTACCTGATCCTGGACGCGAAAGGGCACGACGCCTTGCCGCAATACAGTGAAACGATGCTCTGCTTCGTCCTGCCGGTCACGGCGATTGCCCTTTCCACGGTGGCGGCGAACCAGTTGCGCCGGATCCTCGGGCTCGTTCGAAGGAGGGACGTATGAGAAAGGTCCGGCTCTCCACCGCACTCGGGATCGAGGGGTTGCCCATCGAAGTCCCGTTCTATCCCTGCCGGAGAAGCTCCCGCTTGAGCCCGGCGTCCAGCGGTTCCGGACCGAGCCAGATCGAGAAATAGGCGGCGGCGAAATCGGCCCCTTCGATGACGGTGAGGGGTTTGCCGTTGTACGAAAGCTCCGTTCCCCGGCCCGGGATATACGTGAGGGCGTAGCGGTCGCCCGGACGGACGTCCCGGTAGGCGCGATCGATCCGGTCGAGGCGTTCCCGCAGGTTCTCCAGCGTCTTCCCGTCCACATTGCGGGCGAGGATCTTCTCCCCTGCCTTCCCGAACTCCCGGGCGGGAATCGACCAGAAGTAGGAAAACTCCATCCGCTTCGGCACATCCTCGAGGACGGCGGATGGCCCCGACCCTTCGGGCAGGTAGAGCCCCACGACGTACCCGCGGAAGAAGACCTTGTACCGAAGCAGCGCGGCGTTGTGGAGGTGCAGGACAACGCCCTCTCCGGCGTAGGTCTGGCGGAACTCGACGCCTTCGATCACCTTCTTCGTCGTTTCCGCGGAACCGGTCGCCGCACCGGAGGTCGGGAGCGCGGATCCTGCCCCCAGGAGAACCATTGCGAAAATAGCCGGAAGGATCGCTGTTCGGGCCACGGACGCCTCCGTTCCTGATCGTCTCAGGAACGTTAGATTCCCAGCGCCCCGGACGGATTCCGATCCCCGCATTCTCCGGGGGAAACGCTCTGCCTGCGGAATCCCCCCGCCGTTTAGAACATCTATCTCCTGGGTGATATGCTTGGTGGAGAATCCCGGCTTCAGGAGCTACGGATGGGTCCGTTCCGCATGACATTGATCGGCTGGGGGATCGTATCCTTGGCCATGCTTTCCCTTTTCCTCTACCAGCGGTCCAGGCACGACGCCGGGATCGTGGACGTGGGCTGGGCGGCGGGGGTCGGGTTCCTTGCCCTGTTCTACGCAATTCTCGGGGAGGGCGATCCGATGCGACGGACGCTGATAGCCGCGATGGGGATCGCCTGGGGCGGGCGACTGGCGTTCTACCTCTTCCGGGACCGGGTTCTCCCACCGGGGGAGGACGGGAGGTACAAGACGCTGCGCGAGAAGTGGGGCGGGCGGGCCCAGTTGTGGTTCTTCCTGTTTTTCCAGGTTCAGGCCGCCTGGGCCGTACTCTTCTCCCTTCCGTTCCTGGCGGCGGCGGTCAACCCGGTTCCCGCCCTTACGCCTTGGGACGTTCTGGGCATTGCGGTCTTCGCGGCAGCCGTCGGCGGGGAGGCGCTGGCCGACCGCCAGCTCTCCCGGTTCCGGTCCGAACCGGCGAACCGGGGAAAGGTCTGCCGGGAAGGTCTCTGGAGATACTCCCGGCATCCGAACTACTTCTTCGAGTGGGTCCACTGGTTCGCCTACATGCTGCTCGCCGCGGGGTCGCACCTTTGGCTCCTGACCCTTCTGGGCCCCGCGCTGATGCTCCTGTTCCTCTTCAAGATCACNNCGCGAGTACCAGCGGACGACGAGTTCCTTCCTCCCCTGGTTTCCCCGGGAGCCCCGGAATTGATCGACGGGATCGCACTCGCGGAACGGGGCCTCTTGCCCGATGCCCTGGTCCGGCTCGGGATCAGGCGCCTGAACCGGAAGCGGCTTGCCGGGGAAGGCCGGAGGGGCGTGGAGGAGCAGGGCGCGGCATACGAGGCGTTCCTGGAGCGCCTGCGCACGGGACCGGTTGCCGTGGAGACCCGGGCGGCCAATGTGCAGCATTACGAGGTCCCTCCCCCGTTCTTCGAGCAGGTCCTCGGCAGCCGGATGAAATACAGCTGCGCGCTTTTCCCCCCTCGGGTCCGGACACTGGACGAAGCGGAAGAGGCGATGCTCGCCCTGGCCTGCGAGCGGGCGGAAATCCGGGACGGCATGGACGTCCTCGACCTGGGGTGCGGCTGGGGGTCCCTGTCGCTGTGGGTCGCGGAGAAGTACCCCGGGTGCCGGGTGCTGGCCGTTTCCAACTCCGCCCTTCAGAAGAGCTTCATCGATGCCCGGTGCGCCTTCCTCGGGATCCGCAACGTCACGGTCAGGACCTCCGACATGAACGTTTTCGACCCGGGCGCCGCGTTCGACCGCGTCGTCTCCATCGAGATGTTCGAGCACATGCGGAACTGGCGGGAACTGCTCCGCCGGATCGCCGGATGGCTCTCCCCCGGGGGGAGGCTCTTCGTACACGTCTTCGTCCACCGATCCTTCCCGTACTTCTTCGGCACCGAAGAGGAGGACGACTGGATGGGGCGGAACTTCTTCACCGGGGGGCTCATGCCCTCGGACGACCTTCTCTTCCGGTTCCAGGACGACCTGACGCTACTATCCCGCTGGCGCGTCGGGGGTCTGCATTACGCGAAGACGGCGCGGGCGTGGCTCGCCAATCTCGATTCCCGGACCGAACGGATCCTCCCCGTCCTGGCCGATACCTACGGGGCAGGCGCGCAACGGTTGTGGCTTCGGCGTTGGCGGATCTTCTTCCTGGCCTGCGAGGAGTTGTGGGGGTACCGGGGAGGGGGGGAGTGGTTCGTCTCGCACTACCTCTTCGGGCGGCGGGGAGAGTAGAACAGGCGCTTCCGGAGCAGAAACAGGCCGGGGACCGCCGCCGCCCAGAGGACGGCAAGCGCCATGATCCCCGGCCACCGTGGGTCCGCGAACCGGACGGCTCCCAGGCTTTCCCCGGCCAGGTAGGCGGCAGGGCCGGCGACCGCCCCCAGGAGGGCCGCGAGACCGGGGCGTTCCTCGAGAAACCGCAGGGACACGGAAAGCGTCGTGCCGAAATTCACCCACATCGCGACAAGCCAGGGAGGAGCCAGCGGGGGGGGGAAAGGGGAAACTGCGGGATCGTAGAACCCCGCGGCGATCATCGCCGTCTCCGCGAGGATCCCGGCGACGCCGGACGCGACCAGAAGGGAGGATTCGGCCCTTCGATCCCCGGCGCGGACCAGGTGGAAGGCCGCGAGAGGAAGGACGACGGCAGGCCCCAGCCATGACGATCCTGCGGCGGCCCCCAGCACGGAGGCGAACCACCCCGCCTGGAACGAAACGATATTGATCAGAAGGGGAGCCATCGGGGCTTGGCGAAGAGGATCTGCGCGTCACCGTTGTACCGCTCGGCAAAGGACCCTTCGCAGTAGCAGAGGTAGAATTCCCACATCCGGACGAACCGCTCCGGGAAGCCCATCGCGCGGATTTCCGGAAGCCGGGAGAGAAAACGCGTTCTCCATTCCCGCAAGGTTCGTGCGTAGTGGGGGGTGATGTCCTCCAGGTGCACGGGCCGCAGGTCGGTCCGTCCCGCGGCGCCGCACAGGGCCGCCACGGAGGGGATGAAGCTTCCCGGGAAGATGTACCGCTTGATGAAGTCCACGCTCCGGATGTGCCGCCGGTAGAGCCGGTCCGGAATCGTGATCGCCTGCAGGAGCATCGCCCCCTCGGGCCGGAGAAGGGATGCGCAGCGGCGGAAAAACTCCTCCAGGTAGTGGTGGCCCACCGCCTCGATCATCTCGATCGACACGATCCGGTCGTACGATCCCCGCACCCGGCGGTAATCCTCGAGGAGCACCTCCACGCGATCGGAGACCCCCGCCTCGCGAACGGTGCGGACGGCGTATTCGTGCTGTTCGCGGGAGATCGTCACCGCCGTGACCCGGCATCCCTTCGTCCGCGCGGCGTGGACGGCAAATCCGCCCCAGCCGCACCCGATCTCGAGCAGGTGATCCCCGGGGCGCGGATCCACCTTGGCCAATACACGATCGAACTTCGCCACCGTGGCCTCCTCGAGGGAACTGTCGGGGTGTTCGAAAAAGGCGCAGGAGTAGGACATGGTGGGGTCGAGGAACAGTTCGTAGAACCGGTTTCCGAGGTCGTAATGGTCGGCGATGTTGCGCCGGCTTCCCGTTTCCGTGTTCTTCCGGAGCGCGTGGAGCAGACGCAGGACGGGGCGGAGAAGGACCGCCGCCCCTCCTTCCATCCCTTCCAGTGCCTGTGCGTTCCGGGCGAGGATCCGGACGACGGAGACCAGGTCGTCGGCCGTCCAGTTTCCGTCCATGTAGGAGGATCCTGCCCCAACGCTCCCCCAGAACGCCACGTCACGGTAAAAGGTGGGGGACAGGACGGTGATCCTCGCGCGCAGATCGTTCCCTTCGCCGAAGGAACGGGAGGAGTCCCCGTCGACGATCGACAGGGTGCCTTCCCGGATCCGCTCCAGATCCCGGAAGACGAGCGCTCTTGCCGTTCTTTGCAGCATGCCCGCTTCCGTTTCCGTACCGGCGGCGATGGTCCGCGGCTTCGCTGATTCCATTTGAATCGACCCTTCCTTTACATTCCCCTCTTGGAAGGATGAACGAAAAATGGCGCACGTTTCATCCAGAGCCGCATGGCCTGCCAGTGGATCGCACCGGTTACCCGGGCGGTCATCAGAGGGTACCGCAGCAGCGCGGACCGGAGCGTTCCGGCGCGCAGAGGCCGTCGTTGCAGAAAGAGCGTCGCATCGAAGATCCGTTGTCCCTTTTCGAAGTCGATCATGTGGACGGAAAGCGTTTCGCCCGGCTCGCGGAACCGCCAGTCGTAGTCGACCCCCATGTCGATGAACGGGGAGACGTGGAACGCCTTCGGGAACCGGTACCGCCGCCACGCCGGATGGGACGCCACGTTGTCGCGGTCTCCGAAGACGTAGGCGTGACGCTCTTTCCAGGGGGTGTTCGTGATCTCCGCCGCGATCGCCTCGACCCGTCGGTCCGCCCGGTCGAAACAGTAATAGATGCTAACCGGATTGAAGACGTAGCCGAAGTAGCGCAGGTGGGTCAGGAGCCGGACCGGACCCTCGGGGCGGAACCCGAGCCGTGCCTCCACGAGGTTGCGCACCGACCGGTCGAGAGGGAGATCGGGGTCGCCGTGGTAGTCGGCCCTTCGAAACCAGGCGACGGAAGGTCGCCTGGCCGACCATAACAGGTAGGGGTCGAAGAGGCCGGGGAGTTCCGCGAGGTCGAGGTACATCAGGAAGAGCCGGACCCGGAATTCGTTGCGGACGGGGGAGAACCGCCGGTGCCGGACCCATCCTTCATAGATTGCGCTTCCGCCCGTCACAGGGACGCCCCGAACGCCTGCCCCACCTCCACGGCGCTGCGGACGCCGTCCTCATGGAAGCCGCTCCCCCAGTATGCCCCGCAGTACCAGGTCCGGTTCACGCCGCTGATCGCGGCTCGTCTCGCCTGGGCCGCCACGCCCTGCCGCGTGAAGACGGGATGGTGGGAGATCGCCCGGAGAATGACCTCCTCCGGCCGGATCCGTTCTTCCCTGTTGAGAGTCACGAGGAACTCCTTCGGAGCCTCGAGGGACTGCAGGATGTTCATGTCGTAGGTGACGGAGACCCGTTCCGAGGGGTCCGCGGGGAGAAGATAGTTCCAAGCCGACCACGCCGCCTGCTTCCGGGGAAGGAGGGAAACGTCCGTGTGGAGGATACACCGGTTCTCCTGATACGGGATCCAGGAAAGGATCTCCCGCTCGGCGTCCGAAGGATCGGCAAGGATCGCGAGGGCCTGGTCGCTGTGGACGGCGAGCACCGCCTGGTCGAAATGTTCCGCGGTCCCTCCCCGGGGCGTCACCTCGACCCGATCCGGGCCCCGGCGCACGGAGGCGACCGGCGTCCCGAGACGGATCCGCTCCCGGAAGGGGGCGATGAGAGGGGACACGTATTCCCGCGACCCACCCCGGACGACCCGCCAGGCGGGCTGCCCCGTCCTGTCCAGGAACCGGTGATTGGCGAAGAAGCGGGCGAAGAACAGGGCGGGCATCGCAAGCGTTGCCCGGGGGGCGGCCGACCAGATCGCGGAACCCATGGGTGTGATGAACAGATCGGTGAACATTCGGGAATACCCTCCCTGTCCGAGAAACTCCCCGAGGGTGATCCGGTCGTCTCCCGACCGGATCAGANNAGGTTCGAGGGGCAATACTCCACTCCCGATCGTTCGCATCGGGCGCTGAAGCTCATCGTGGACGGTTGCGTGGCTACGGAGAGGATCGAAAGGAGACGGGTAAACAAGGGGTACGTCTCCTCGTTGTACACGATGAAGCCCGTATCGACGGGGAAGACCCTCCCTCCCTCCTCGACGTCGACGGTCCGGGTGTGCCCGCCGGCGTATCCCTGTTCCTCGTAGACGGTCACCTCGTGCATGGTGCTCAGGAGTCGCGCCGCCACCAGGCCGGATATTCC
>DOTC01000060.1:8193-8384 GCA_003513855.1 Deltaproteobacteria bacterium
GATGTCGAACCGGTCGAGGAAGCGAAGTTCCGGGAACCGGGCGAAGTCCCCGACCAGCTCCGTCCGGGTCGGAAAATTCCGGTTCGAGGTGATCCACCCGACATGGCTCCACCAGAATCCCTGCCGGACGGGGGAGTGGATGTCCTCGTCCCTGTCGGCGAAGAGATGATGGTGGCGGTGGTGGCCCGCCC
>DOTC01000089.1 GCA_003513855.1 Deltaproteobacteria bacterium
TCCCAGTAGAACGACGTCAGGAGGAACGTCGTCGGGACGTCCAGGTCACGGAATTCGTCATCGGCCTCCCCCTTGGCGTCGAAGTGCGGCACCTTGTACTCTTCCATGAGCGTTGGCATGCGGGGATCCCTCAGATGCACCCACCGGCGCGTATCCTCCAGCGTCGACCAGATGACGTGTTTGACGCCTGCATGCTTTGCCGCCTGGGCCATGTTCCGTGCCTGTTCCCATTCCTTCCTGGGAGAGAAGTGCTCCCAGAAGTTGGTGACGCAGAATGCGCCGTGCGCCCCCTCGAACGCCCTTTTCAGGCTCTCCACATCGTCGATGTCGGTTTCCACGACCTCCGCGCCCATCTTTTCCAGCTCTTTCGCCTTGTCGGACCCGGGTTTTCTCGTCAAAGCGCGCACCCGGTACCCGCTTTTCTTGTCGCTCAGGATGGCCCGAACCAGGCCTCCTCCCTGTGCGCCGGTTGCGCCCACGACCGCGATGATCTTCTTTTGATCCATATGGTTGCCTCCTGTCTGTCGAACGATCCACATTCCTGTGGATGGTTGGCTGTTTTTCCTTCACGATATGTTTATTGGATAGCCCGGAGGGGGGGAAGGTTTCCTCTCCGGCAGTGAGCCATTACGACGGAAAGGAGTTCGCGATGAAAAGCCTGGCGGAGTTCGCCAAGACGACCCTCGTGGGAGGGATGCTGGTCATCCTGCCGATCTACCTCAGCATTCTGCTGCTGGCCAAGGCATTGTCCGGCATTCTGGCTCTCGTGTCCCCGGTCACAGCAGGGCTGCCGGAATGGCTCCCGTTCCGACAGTTAGCAGCTATCGGGATCGTGGTAGCCTTCTGCTTTCTCGTGGGGCTTGCGGTCCGCACCGGTTGGGGACGCCGTGCCAAGAGGTCGGCGGACCGGATCCTGCTCGAAAAGATCCCCGGCTATACGTTGCTCAGGGGGTTTTCCGGGCGATTCGCCGGGCGTGAAGAGAGCGAGGCCTTCGCCGTGGCGCTCGTGGATCTCGAGGAGGGTCTCGTGCCCGCTTTCGTCATCGAACAGCACGAGGACGGCCGGTACACCGTGATGGTGCCTTCCGTCCCGACTCCCATGGCGGGGTCGTTATACATCCTCCCGCCGGAACGCGTGCACCTGGTCAACGTGCCGTTGTCGACGGCCCTGAACGTCATCTCCCGATGGGGGGCCGGCTCGCGCGACCTTGTGCAGGCGATGTACAGGACCCCCTGAAGGGCCTCCGGGGCGGGAGCCTGGAGCGTCGGGGAGGGATACAAGCGATAGGATCGTGATGGTTGGATCAAGGGGAGAAGCCCCCGTGCGAATGGTTATCTCATTTTTTTTCCCCCTTCTCCTCGACTTTCGTTTGGTGGCACATGCCGGTGCACCCCTTCGGGTTCCCCGCCACTTCCTCTTTATGACATTTGAAGCAGGCCTGATGGTAGGCGGCCTTGAGTTCCAGCCGTCCCCTGTCGCCCGGTCGGTTGTACACCGCGTGACACTCCCCGCAGGGCTTGAGCGTGCCGGCGTTCACGGTCTTCTTGAAGACGGAGGAGTCGATCCGATGGCATTCCAAACAGGATGGAACCTGCATCCCGCGGTGCTGATGGTGGCACTCCTCGCAACCGCCCGCCGTGGAAATGTGCTCCGCGTGGTCGAACCGTACCGGTTCGTAGACCTTGGAAAGGCTCCCCAGAACGAGGATCTTCGGAACATTTCCCCCTCCGTTCGTTTCGCCTGCGCCGGAGACTCCGGCCAGGAGGGCAATCGCAACCACGATGATCGTCGTTTTCTTCACGGTTCCGGCCTCCTTCGGTCAGGGATCGGCTTCCTCTTTCGATCATACACATCATCGGGCACCACGTTGACAAGCATTGGCGCGAAGCCTATTTTTCCCGTCGAAGAATCATTATCGATCTGAGCGGAATCTCAAAAAAAACAAGAACGATCCATTCCGGATGTCGGGTGGGCAACGGCGAAGAAAACCAGGAGTGGGTGGCGTCAGCAGGCGTCAGGAAAGGAGATGGGATATGAGGGCAACACGCTGTTCGAGGGGGATGTTTTCGGTTCTGTTGGTTTTCCTGCTTGCGGCATGGGGGGTGTCTCCGGCGATCGGGGCACACCATGAATCGGCAAGCGGCGTGCTGGACGGAAAAACCTTCGTGATCCAGGAAGGGGAAAAGGGAAAGGAGGCCAAGGGCTCTGATACGCTGGTTTTCAAGGACGGTAAATTCCGCTCGGTCGGGTGCGAGAAGTACGGCTTCGGCGATGGCCCCTATACGGCAACGGTGCAGGGGGACACCGTAACGTTCGTGGCGGACACAACCAGTGAAAAGAAAGGAAAGATGCACTGGGAGGGAACGGTCCAGGGTGACAGGATCCAGGTCAACTACGTATGGGTCGACAGAACCCACTGGTACAAGCCCAACCCGAAGCCTCTGGAGAAATGGGGCAAGGGGGAATTGAAGAAGGGCGAGTGAGGAGGGGATCATGTCCTACGAAATCATGGTCGATTCCGAGACCTTGCGTGAGCAGGTCAAGGGGAAGTACCGCGCGGTGGCCGTGAACCCGCACGGAAGTTTCCATTTCCACACCGGGCGCGCCCAGGCCGCCAGGCTGGCCTACGATGAGCGTCTGACCGCGTCGTTTCCGGATTCGGCGGTGGAGTCGTTTGTCGGCGTGGCGAACCCGTTTACCCTGCGATCCCTGGCGGAGGGGGAACGGGTGGTCGATCTCGGATCGGGGGGAGGGTTCGACTCTTTTGTGGCGGCTACGCAGGTCGGTCCCAAAGGGCACGTCGTTGGCGTGGACATGACGGAGGAGATGCTCGCCAGGGCCCGCGGGGCTGCCGGGGAATTAGGCCTGAAAAACGTCGAGTTCCGGGAAGGCCTGATCGAAGATCTTCCCGTGGAGACCGGGTGGGCGGATGTCGTGATCAGCAACGGCGTGATCAACCTGTGCGCNNTGAATTGCCGGGGGCCTGCCGTGCGCAGGCTGGAAAAGATTGCTCGAGGAAGCCGGATTCGTGGATGTCGAGATCGGACCTGCCGTCGACACCTTCGGGGGGGCAAAAGGGGAAAAGAACGCCAGGACGTTCGACGTCCAAGGCTTTCCGTTTCTTGCGGTGAAGCCGGCGTAACTTTCCGAATAAAAAAAAGAAAGGGTCACCGGAGTAGCCGGTGACCCTTTCTGGTTGAATCCCTTGCGGGCAGTCTTCCTTACTGGCCGCGCTCCTGGATTTCCACTCTCCGGTTCTTGGCCCGGCCTTCCTTGGTCTTGTTGTCGGCGATGGGGTCGGCTTCTCCGCGTCCCTCCGCCGTGATCTGGTCGGCTTTCACATGTCCTGAGTCCAGAAGGTATTTCTTCACCGCATTCGCTCTCCGCTCGGAAAGCTTCTGGTTGTATTCCTCGGGACCCGTGCTGTCGGTGTACCCCACCACGGCAACCTTGGTGTCCGGGTATCTCTTCACGAAGTCGACCGCTTTCTGCAGCTCCGGGATGTCCGCCTTCCGGATGTCGGCCTTGTTGAACGCGAAGTTGATATAAAGGGTGGTTCTGTGGAACACGGGGACTTCCACGACCGCCTTCGCCGGACCGCCCGGGTTGGTTGCGGTGATCGTGTACTTCATCGTTTCCTTGGGGCAGACCTCCTTCGTTCCGCTCAGGCCCACACCCCCGATACCCTGGTCGATCTCCGCCGAAGTGGCGTTCTGTGTAGACCAGGTGAGGGTGGTGCACTTCCCCTCGTAGACGTACTTGGGGTCTGCCAAAATCGTGGCGGCAGGCGCCATGGGAGGGGGAGGAGGAACCACTACAGGCATCGGGGGAGGCGGCGCCGCTTTTACCTGCTTCGCCTCCCAGCAAGGGGTCGTCTTGGCGAGGAGGTCATCGGCGGCCTTGTTCGCACTGGCGAAATGCTTGCCTACATATTTGGGGGGGTCCTCCCACGGTTCCGTTGCCTCGTGAAGGGCATCGTCGCGTTCCGCCAGGGCGTACGCATACTCCACGGGAGCGCATTCCTTCGCGTCCATCTTTTCCGCCTTGGCGATCTTCGCCGAGATCGTCTCCATCTGATCCTTCTCAGCCTTGGTCATCTGGCGGTTGCGTGAGCAACCCGCAGCGAGAACCACCGCAAGAAGAACCGTCATGCATAGGAAGAGTCGTTGATTCCTCATTTCGCACCTCCACCCGACATCTCGAGAGCTTTGCTGGCATAGGCCTGCGATTCATTCGCGAATGCTTCCGCAGCTTTAGGATCGCCTTTTTCCGCCTGGCGAACGGCCTTTGCGAGGTACGCCTCCGCCGCCTTGTACTCGAACGGCGCCTTGTACACGGCCCCGGCGTCTCTCGCCTTGTCCATCGTCGAACGGGCAGCCTGGATCTTGTTGGCCGTAGCGCAGCCGGCTAACGACAGCCCGACGATGAGAACAATTGCACATAATGCCAACCACGGTTGTTTCATCGCAACCCTCCTCCTTAGATTGGTTTTCCTGACCAATGGCCGTTAACACCGGTACGACAACACCTCTGGGCCGGCGCATCCCATAAATGCCAATTCCGTTCAATGCATTAGGAACCACAAGATTTTCTTCTGTAGACAAATCATAGTAAATGAGGGGAGAAAAGCAATACAAAAAGTTGCCGCCGGGATATCGATCCCTCTGTGCAAATCGGTTTCAATACTGTACAGTACATTACAATCGATACGAACGATGTCTTTCCGGGGAGGGTATCCATTGGTAGAAAAAAAAGAACTCGAAGAGCTGGCGAACACCGTGGGGCAGAAGCGACGAAAGGCAATGGTGGATGCGGCTTACACGCTCTTCATCGAGAAGGGGTACGCGTCGGTTTCGGTCGACGACATCATCAGGGTGTCAAAAGGGTCGAAGTCCTCGCTCTACAAGTTTTTCGGGACCAAGGAAGGCATCCTGAAGGCCGTCGTGGAATCTCTCGCAGACGACATGTTGCGGGAGATCAACGTCGAGTTCCCCTCCGGCGGGACTCCCCGGGAGGCGCTCAACCGGATCGGGATGGTGCTCGTCGACCTGGCGCTCTCGGAAAACGCGATCAACCAGCACCGGCATGCCGTTTCCCATGCCAGGGCGTTTCCCGATGTTGCGAAGCTGTGGTACGAGTCGGGCCCTAGAAGGACTTTCAACGGGATTGCCGACTTTCTGGAAAAGGAGACCACTGCGGGGAGGCTGAAGATCCCCGACCCGAAGCGGGCAGCCCTTCTCTTCGCCGGCATGATCATCTTCCATGACAACATGAGGCTACTGGTCTGTCTTCCCCGGTCGAAAAGGTCTGAGCTCAAGGAGATGGTCTCCGAAGCGGTCGAGGTCTTCCTCGCCGCTTATGGAAAATAAGCGCCGGTTCTTACCATCAGGCCCCCGATACCGGGAGCGCCCTCCCCTCTGCCACACCAGAATAGTCCCGGGTACCCACACGTTTCGCTGATCCCACGGTCAAGTCCGGTGCAGGTGTTTGAGGCCCTGCGTATTGCCGGCAGCGGGGGGAAAAATATCTCTTGACAAGATGTGTACTGTACAGTACGGTACGATTTCATAAGAAGAGTACTGTACATTACAGTACACAAAAAAGGAGCATGCCATGCGTAAAGCCACAGTCGTATTGGTTGGATTTCTGGTCCTGGTTTCGACCGCTCACGCGGGGGCGGACTACCGGCCCGGGGGAACGGGGGACGTGACGGCGACATCGCCTTTGCCAGGGGCTCTCGACGCTTTTTATCCACCGGCCGCGGACCGGCCCGTCTACCTGTTCAGGATGCTGGGCCTGGAAACGTCCTTTTCGGGCATTGTCGTCGACCTGATGGAAGACGATCTCGATGGCGCGAGAGGATCCTTCGAGGATTTCCAGAGGCAATACCGGGAAATTGCCGCAATGGTGCCGGAATGGAAGGGGGAGTATCCGGAGGGGAAGGTGAAGGACCTTGGTGCGGCGCTGGCTACCGGGAACAAGGGACATGCAATGGACGCGTTCGCCGCGGTTGGCGAGGTCTGCCACCGGTGCCACGTCGCGACGATGGTCCCCGTGCAGCAGAAGTACCATTGGGGGGATTTCCGCGCCATCACCGTCAAGGATCCGTTGAGCGGCGAGTCGACGGGATACCCGCAGTTCAAGAAGATCCTGGCGGCGAACCTGGCAGGCATCACGGTGGATCTGCGGCAGGGACAGACCGACAACGCGCGAAAGCAGTTCGAGGGATTCCGGGCGAGGTTCGAGGCATTGGGCGGTTCCTGCCAGGGCTGTCATGAGAAACAGAGCAGATATTTCGTCGACCGCGAAATGCGGGAGACCGTGGAAGAGCTCGGGGTGGCGTTCAAGAGCCGGACAGTCGCCGCGGATGCGGTGATGGCGCTGGCGCAGAAGATCGGGAGGGAAAGCTGCTCGAAGTGTCACCTGGTGCATCTTCCTGCCGCGCATGCGGGGCGCTACGAACGGTGATTCGCTTCCTGTCCGGTGC
>DOTC01000221.1 GCA_003513855.1 Deltaproteobacteria bacterium
CTTCCCTCATCGTGGCCGGGACGCACGGAGAATCCCACACGAAGGAAATCCTCCTGGGGAGCGGGTACGGTGTACAAGGAGGTGGAGTTCGGCCGACCGGGCCCCTTGATCGTGGAGAAGATCCGGAAAGGGAGCTGCAGCATTCTCGTCATCGGCGGCCAGGGGAGGGGGTACATGGCGGAGGTTTTCCAGGGGCGGGNNCCACTCCGCTACGCTCGCGACCTTTCGCCCGCTCGCTGCCATTCCGCTCACCGGGGACATTCCTGATTCATCTCCGGGATGCGGGAGAGGAGTGTCCCCGCCCAAGCGATGGTGCCGAAGGGGGGACTCGACCGCGGTGAGTCTCGGCGGTTCACGCCATCGACCTTTGCGGCGCGGCTTCGGGCTGACGCGCTCCTGAAGTCGCGCTTTTCCTCCTGCCCGTCGGCGCCCTCGCCGGTCCGAGTCCCTGCAGAGCACCAGTCGAAACAAAAAAGGCGCCCGATCTACAGAGCGCCTGCGAGTTTTGACTGGTGCCGAAGGGGGGACTCGAACCCCCACGGGTCTCCCCACCACCCCCTNNAAATCCATCTTATCCACGGAGCGGCGGAAAGGCAAGCGGAGAGCAGCCGGTCAGTCGTCATCGACCAGAGTTCCCGGCCGGATTCCCTTCTCTCCGTATTTCTCCCGGATCCGGTCCACCGCCTCGTTGAGTTTCGCCGCACGCGCGGGATCCCTTTCCGGGGTCTGCCGCGAGGATGCGGTTCGCGGTTCCGGACGATGGCCGAAGAGGAGGATCTGCCTCCACTCCTCCTCCCGCACCCTCTCCTCTCCGAAGTTGGAAAGGTAGATCCCGAGAAGGCGGACCGGACGCTTTCCGGCGTCCGTCCTTCCGAGAAGGGAAAGGGCATGGCGGAAGATCTCCCCCCCGTCGTCGGTCCCGCAGTTCAGGGTCGTTTCCCGCGTCACCAGCCGGAAGTCGGCGTATTTCACCTTCAGGGAGATCGTCCTCCCCTTCATCCCGTGACGGCGAAGCCTCGCCGCCACCCGCGTGGCGATCGCCAGGAGCTCCCTCCTCAGGTCGTCCGCATCCAGGAGATCCTCGTCGTACGTGTCTTCCCGGCCCATCGACTTGATCTCCCGCTCCGTCTCCACCTCCCGGTCGTCCACTCCCCGGGAGAGCTGGAACAGGTGCAGGCCGTGCCTGCCGAACTTCCTCGCGAGCGTTTCCTGGGGGACCTTGCCCAGATCCCCGATGGTCCGCACCCCCATCTCCTCGAGGGTTCCGCGGGTCACCTCCCCCACGCCCCACAGTCTCCCGACCGGCAGGGGATCGAGGAATTCCATCTCCTTCCCGTGCGGAACGACTGTCAGCCCGTCGGGCTTGTCCAGATCGGATGCGATCTTCGCGAGGAACTTGGAGGAAGCCACCCCCGCGGAGACGGAAAGGCCCGATTCGGACCGGACGAGCGCCTTGATCCTCCGGGCGATCTCCACCCCGCTTCCGAACAGGCGGGCGCTCTCGGTCACGTCCAGGAACGCCTCGTCGAGGGAGAGGGGCTCCACGAGAGGGGTGAAGCGGCGGAAGATCTCGAAGATCCGGTCGGAGACCTCCTTGTACCGTTCCATGCGCACGGGCAGGAAGACGCCGTGGGGACACAGACGCTTCGCCCGGGCCATCGGCAGGGCCGAGTGCACCCCGAATTTTCTCGCCTCGTAGGAGGCGGCGGAAACCACCCCCCGCTTCATCCCGCCCCCGACGATCACGGGCTTTCCTTTCAGACTCGGGTCGTCCAGGACCTCCACGGAGGCGTAGAACGCATCCATGTCGAGGTGGATGATCTCCTTCCGGGGCTGCATCTATCCCCCCGCCCGGTAGGAGCTGCGGACAAGAGGAGCGGAAGCCACCCGTGGAAACCCGATCCTCCGTGCGGCCGCCGCCAGCTCCTCGAACGCCTCGGGGGGCAGGTACTCGCGGACTCTCGGGTGGTATCGCGACGGGGCGAGGTACTGCCCCACGGTGACCGACCGGCAGCCCGCGGCGAAGAGGTCCTCCATCACGGCGACCACCTCCTCCCTCGTCTCCCCGAACCCGACCATCAGGCCGGACTTGAGGGCGAGCCCGGGGTCCATTCCGCGGGCCCGTGCCAGAAGCCCGAGAGATCTTTCGTAGGACGCCCGGGGGCGGACCTCCGGGTAGAGCCGCGGGACGGTCTCCACGTTGTGGGCGAGGATGTCCGGGCGCGTCTCCACAACCTTCGCGAGGGCGTCCGCATCGCCCGCAAAATCCGGCACGAGGAGTTCCACGGCAGGAGGGGGCGACAACGCCCGAAGGTCCCCGACGACCCGCGCGAACTGCCCTGCGCCCCCGTCGGCGAGATCGTCCCTCGTCACGGAGGTCACGACCACATGCCGCCAGCGGAGTTCGGACGCCGCGGCCGCGACCCGGGCCGGCTCGGCGGGATCGGGAGGAGACGGAATTCCGGAGGCGACGCTGCAGAATGCGCATCCCCGGGAGCAGACCTCCCCCAGGATGAGGACGGTCGCGGTCCCCTCGCCCCAGCACTCCCCGACATTCGGGCAGCGCGCCTCCCGGCAGACGGTCACCAGGCCGTGCCTGCGGACGGTTTCCGCCACAAGGGAGACGGTTTCCCCGGACGGGGCGCGGACCGTAAGCCATGGAGGCCGTTCCGAAGGCGCCGCCCCGCTCACGAGAACCCCCGGATGTGCCGGCCGCACGAGTCGGCCACCCGTTCGCGGATCTCTTCCATCGGGAACTCCCTCCCCGTCATCTCGGCCATCGAGGTCGCTTCGAACCCTTTCAACCCGCACAGGTGGATCCGGCGGAAGTAGGAAAGATCCGTATTCACGTTGAGCGCGAAACCGTGGTAGGTGACCCATTTTTTGACGCCCACGCCGATGGAGGCGATCTTCTTTCCCTCCGCCCACACGCCGGTGAGCCCCCCGACCCGGCGGGAAGGGATGCCGAACGCGCCCAAGGCCTCGATCAGGGCGGACTCGAGGCTGCGGACGAACCGGTGCACGTCGGGCCGCGCCAGAAGGACGATCGGGTACCCGACGAGCTGCCCGGGGCCATGGTACGTCACGTCTCCCCCGCGGCCGACGCGCTCCACGGGGATCCCCTCCCGGGTAAGGGCCTCCGGGGACGCAAGCAGATTGGCCGGGTTGCCCGCCCGCCCGAACGTGTAGACGTGGGGGTGGGTAAGCAAAAGAAGGGTGTCCCGCGTATCCCCCACCGCCCGGCGGTCGACGAAGGACAGCTGCAGGTCGAGCGCCCGCCTGTACTCCATGCAGCCGAGCCAGACGGTCTCCACGGCGTCATCCCCCTACAGGCGGAACTCCCCCGCCTCGAGGATCTCCCGGACGCGGAAGAGGAAGCTGTTGCCGGCCACGCCGTCGACGACCCGGTGGTCGTACCCCAGGCACAGGACCATCATGGGGCGGATGACGATCGCGTCCTCGCCGTGCGCCTCGACCACCACCGGCCGCTTGACGATCTGCCCCATCCGCAGGATGCCGACCTGGGGCTGGTTGATGATCGGCGTCCCGAAAAGATTCCCCTTGAGCCCGGGATTGCTGACGGTGAAGGTTCCGCCGGCGAGCTCGTCCGGGAGGATCTTCTTCGCCTCGGCCCTCGCCGCGAGGTCCTCGACGGCCTTGGCAAGGCCGAGAAGCGACTTCTCGTCCGCGTTGCGGATGACGGGAACGATCAGTCCCCTCTCCGTGTCCACGGCGACGCCGATGTGGATCGCCTTCTTGTGGACCGTGCTCTCCCCGACCACCTGGGCGTTCAGGACGGGGAACTCCCGGATCGCCTCGATCGCCGCCCAGATGACGAAGGGGAGATAGGTGAGGGAGACCCCCTCCTTCTTTTTCGCGGCCCGGAACGCCACAACCCTGTGCATGTCCACCTCGGCGAAGGTGTGGACGTGCGGGGAGGTGCGCTTGCTCATCACCATGTGCTCGGCGATCATCTTCCGGATCGGGGTAAAGGGGATCACCCGGTCCCCCTCCGGCGTGACCTTCTCCCCGGGAGGGGCAGGTGGTTTCTTCCTTGGCGCCGGCGGAGCCGGGGCGGGTTTCGCCTTCGGCGGCGGAGCCGGAACGGCCTCTCTCCCCCCGCGGGCAAGGTACTCCTCGACGTCCTTCTTGGTCACCCGGCCGTCGATCCCCGTCCCCGGAATCTGCGAGATGGCCAGGTCGTACTCCGCGGCCATCTTCGCCACCACCGGGGAGATGCGCACCCTCGGCCCTTCCGTTTCCGGCGGAGCCGGCACAGGCTTCGGGGCCTCCTTCGGGGGCTCCTCGCGGGGCGCGGCAGGAATGGGCGGGGCCGTCTTCCGGGCCATCGCCCCCGGGAACCCCTCCTCCTCCTCGTCCCACTTCTCGGGAGGCGGGGGCGGCGCCGCGGCCTCCTTCTCCGTCTCGATCCGGCAGAGGATCTCCTGGATGGGAACCGTATCTCCCTCCTTGGCGAGGATCTCGACGATCCTGCCTGCCTCGGGGGAAGGGATCTCGGCATCCACCTTGTCGGTGGAGATCTC